>JAEDMN010000161.1 GCA_016302985.1 Kiritimatiellia bacterium
CCCAGCTTCAGCACGCCTTCGGCGATCTCGATGCGGCCCGTGGTCGTGCTGGAATTGTTGTTCAGCAGCAGCGTACCAGAGCCCGTCTTCCGCATGTTGAGGGGCTGGCCGACATGGCGCAGGTTGCCGACGTAGCGGCGTTTGTATTCGTCCTCGGGCCAGGTCGCGTCGTACCAGATGGGCGCATCCACAAGCCTACCGGAAATCTTCAGGTCGGTGGACGCGCTCTGCGTCACGTCGTCCACGCGCAGCTCGGTCGGCGAGGCGCCGTTGTCCGTGCCGAAGTAGTAGGTCGCACTGCCGTTCGAGAGGTTATACGCATTCGTGCCGGTGAACGTGACGCCGCCGTTGAAGCCGAGGCTCGGCCAGTTGCCGGAGTAGCAGTTCGTGACGGCCGTCGGAGCGGACGGCTTGTACCAGTAGGTGAAGGTTCCGGGCGCGTAGCCGACGGAGATGTCGGCGTTCTCGAAGACCGTCCGGCCGATGCCGTTCACGATGTTGTCGTTCGCCTGGAAGCGACCGCCCTTCACATGCAGCGTGACGGCGTTCGTGGCGTAGAACTGTCCCATCAGGTCGCTCGCGGCCAGCTCGAGCGTGGCGCCGGGGTGGACAGTGAACGTGTGCGGGTAGCGCGCGGCGCCGAAGACGCCCGGCCGGTCGGGTGCGATCGAGGCGTAGTTCACGGACATCTTCAGCCGGCCCTCGACGACGTCCACGTCGCCCGTGTAGTTGCTCCACTTGGTGGTGGAGTTGTCGTCGCGCTGGGCGAACTCGAGGGTGCCCGTGCCGGTCTTCCGGAAACCGGAGTTCGGGGCGTTGTTCCCCGACGTCCAGATGAGCGGAACCTTGAGGATCACGTCCGAATTCGCGTTCCCGGTCATGTCGGGCACGTCGATCACAGCCTGGTAGTCCATCCGCACCGTCCCGTCCGGCGCGAACTTGCCGACCGACAGGCCCGCCTTCCGGTACTCTGCGTCCGAAAGGTTTCCCACTTCGTTCTCGAAGGTCACGGCCTTCGTGCCGCTGAAGTAGAGGTTGTTCGCATAGAAAGCCCCCCAGAAGGCGGGGTCGTTCGGGCCGCTCACATGGTCGTACCTGCCCCAGTGGCTGAGGCCGCCGTGGAACTTGACCTGCGAGTCGTGCAGGTAGACGTCGCCCGCGTTGAACGCGAAGTTCGTCGTGAGGTCGAGCGTCGAGTTGTGGAATTTCAAGGCTGTGCGGACCGGTGTCCAGGAACGTCCGCCACCAGCGAAGGAGTTCTGCCCAACCATGCGGAGCGTCGCATTGGAGACAACGACCGTCCGTGCCACGCGCGGGTTGCCGAGGGCTCCAACCTCCGTGTTGCTGACATCGTTGTCCGGCGTCGTGAGAAGAATCGTACCGCCCGCCAGCAGCACGTCGCCCGTGAAGGAACTCTTGGCGGAAAGCGTGAGGTCGCCCTCACCCCACTTGCCGAGACCTTCCGTCCCCTCGAGAACGGAATCGATCGACCACGGGATGTCGTTCGTGAAGTACCGCTGGCCGCTCCAGCCTTCGCCCTGGACCTCGCGCGCGCGTTCGTACGCCTGCACCTCGGCCAGCAGCGAAATCGGGTGGTTGGAAGTCGTGGAGTCCGCGCCCTTCGTCCGGCAGGTCTGCCAGGTGGCGAGGTCCTCGACCATCCAGAGCGCAACCCGGAGCCCGGCTGCGTGCGCGGCGTCCACCCAGCCCTTCTCCGTGCCGACGGCGGGGGAGACCTGGCTGCAGCCGAGACTGACGGCCGTCGTGATGAGCGAGGTGTCCGCGGCCGTGCAGGCCGTGCCCGAGATCAGCGCCGTCTGCGCCTCGGGATGACGTGTCTTCATCGCCTGGAGATAGGCGGTGGCGAAGGACGTGAAGATGTAGGTGCCGGACGGCATCGTGGACGAGACGATCTGGTGGACGCCGTCCACGTACTGGTTCAGCTTGTCCCCCGTGAAGCCCTGGCTCTTCATCTCGAACTCGACGAAGACGTCCGACCGCCCGCGGAAGACGTCCGCGACCTGCTGGAGGGACGGCACGTGCTCGCCGCTCTTCTTCAGCGTCAGATTCGTGACGGCCGCGAACATCATCTCCTTCACGTTGCCCGTGCCAGTCGTCGTCGCGTCGACGGTTTCGTCGTGCATGATCACGAATCCGCCGTCGGACGTCATTTGCACGTCCGTCTCGAAGCCGGTGACGCCCGCGTCGAGTGATTGCTGGAAACCGCCGCGCGCGTTGTCGTCGTACTGGTAGTTGCCGCGGTGCGCGACGATGCGCGGCGTCTCTGCGGCCCCGCAGCAGAACGCCGCGCCGGCGGCCAGAATGGAGAGGACGTGTTTCAAGGAAGGACCTCCTTAACGGTTGCGGTAGCACTGGATGAACGCGGCGAACGGCAGGCCGATCGCCGGGTAGTTCGGATAGGGGTGAGGATTGCTAGTATACCACACAATCGCGTCTTATCGGATGGAGATCTCGTACCAGACCGTCGCGTATTCGGGACCGAGGGCGACGCGGGCGCGTCCGTCTGCGTCCACCACGGGGACGGGACGGGTGCGCGCCCCGCGTTCGTCGAGCGCCCAGCACCGGGTCGCGGCGGCGGACGAGGGCAGCGTGACGACGGCCGGCACGCCCTCGTTCACCGTCTTGCCCGTCCCCCAGTCCGCGTCGCGGCACGAGATGGCGTCCGAGCCCTTCCCCGTCTCCGTGAACTTCGCGCCGCCGTTGTGCGAGAGCGCCGTCGCGGCGACGAGGATGCGCGCGCCGGAACCGAACCCGTTGCCGTCGTGCGAGGTGAGCGAGACGGTCGCCCAGTCGAGCTTCGTCCTGCCGACCGCGAGCGACACGCCGTCCCCGAGGTCGAAGGTCCGGCCGCGGACGAAGCCGGTGAAGAGCTTCACGTTCCGCGTCTTCACGGCCATGTAGCCCGCGCCCTTCAGTTCGTTGTTCCAGACGATCTCGCCCGTGTCGGAGGTCCTGACCTGCGCGTCCGGAACCGGCTTCACGGCGCCCTTCAGCTCCGCGCCTTCGCGCACGTCGACGCCGACGCGCTGGACGAAGAACTGGCTGCCCGGGACCTTGTACTGCGGATCGTCGTCGATGCCGGCCGCGCACCAGCGTCTCGTCGCGAGGCGGTCGAGGTAGCGGTCGTACGGCAGCGGCACGGACAGCGTCGAAGCGCTCTCGCGCACGTCGCCGCGCAGGTACATCGCCGCGCAGGCGGGGAAGTGCGCGAGCACGTCCGTGCGCGCCGCGATGGAGAAGAAGTACTCCGTGTGGTCCGGCTCGGAGTCGAAGCGGTTGTCCCACGAGTATTCGAACACGCCGTCCCATCCCTGGTAGGCGCCGAAGGCGCGCAGCATCGGCTGGCCCTCCGCGCCGAAGAAGTTCGGGTACGGGTGGTTGTACTCGCTGACGGTGTACGGCTTGCCGAGCACGCGCTGGGTGGCGAGGCCGTAGATGCAGCCCGCCCCGGGCGAATTGACCATCGCCTTGTTCGTGATCAGCCAGCCCTTGTGGACGGACGGATGGTACCAGTAGGCGTGGTTGTCCACGTAGTCGATGGACGCCTGGACGTGCGCGGGCGAGTAGCCGAGCTGCGTGCCGGAGACCGGCACCTTCACGCCGACCTCCTTCACGAGGAAGTCGCGCATGTCCGTGAAGTAGGCGCGCTCCTGGTCCGCGAGGAAGGCGATGAAGTCGCGGCGCGTGGCGGGCATGACGTTGTCGCCGGCCTTGACCACGGGCATCGTGCCCTCCTCGATGCGGCCCTGGTCGAGCTTCGCGAACGTGCCGCCCGTGCGGAACGAGAGGTCGTCGATCTCGACCGTCCCGGCCGGCAGGCGCGTGAACTGGATCTCGGCCGCCGCATCGTCCGCGTTGGCGACGAAGGTCCGCGTGAACGTCTGCCAGCCGCGCTTCAGCTCGAACTTCTCGAGCACGCCGCGCGACGCCCAGCCGCCGTTCGCGCGGTTGGCGACGGCGAAGCCGATCGTCGCCTTCCCGCCCTTCACGTCCTCCAGCAGGCGTGCGCGGAAGGAGACGGTGTAGGGCCGGCCGGACTTGAGGACGACGCGGCGGTGGACCTTCGGGAAGAGCTCGTCGTTCTTCCGCGCCGTCTTCAGGCGCAGCGCGCCGTCCGCGACCGCGACGTCGAGGGCGGCCTTGCCGGGCTCGGGAATCCAGGTCTTCATGTCCATCGCCACGGGCGCGTCGAAGGCCGTCTCGGCGATCGTCTCGGGACCCAGGGCCGTGTCCGCCGCGCGGGCGGCCCAGGCCTCGAGGACCTTGTCCGTCGTGCCGTACTTCTTCAGCAGCCAGTCGTTCCAGAGAATGCGCAGGCTGGTGGCGTACGGCTGGGGGAGCCGGTCGAGTCCGCCATGGAAGTATTCGGAGAAGATCGCGTCCTCGTTGTTCAGCTCGACGACGGCGACGCACGGATCGTCCCGGTAGGCGAGGCCCGTGTAGGGGTTGACGTGCTCGAGCAGCTCCTTCGCGTAGGCCTTCTCGGCGGCGATGACGCGCGGGTCGAACTGCGAGACGCCCTTGTTCGCCCAGGGCGTGCCGGGGGCGAAGCCGTCGCGCGCGTCGAGCGTGCGGGCGACGTGGAGGTTGACGTTCACGTAGATGCCGCGCTTCTTGAACTGCGCGACGAGGTAGTCCTGGCGGTCGCGCTGCTGCGGGTCGAGGCGGCAGCCGGTGCGGAAGTCCTTCGCGACGATGCCCTGCTGGTGCGGCAGCATGAAGGTGCCGTAGTCGGCGTCGAAGTAGTGGAGACGGACGCAGTTGACGCCGAAGCGGGCCATGCGTTCGGCGAGGCGCTCGGCCTTCGCGTGCGTCGGGAAGTTCGCGGGGCCGGTCAGGTTGCTGGCGTGCAGGCGCAGGCGGCCCGCGTCCGTCGCGAAGCGGCCGTCGACGACGCGCACGAATCCGTGCCGGCCCGCGGGCGCGTCGAGCAGGTGGGACATGTCCATCACGCTGTCCTTCGCCGCCGCCTCGTAGGACGGGACGAACGGGAACATGCCGTCCGCGTTCAGGTTCGCGTAGTCGAGGCCGGCGGCGCCCAGCGCGGCCAGCGCCGCGCCGAGGATGAGGAGGTGCTTCATTTGGATTCCTTGTTGGTGATGGCCCAGCCGTGCGGCGGGAGTTGGAGCTGTCCGCCCGCCGGGTCGAGACGGACCCCGTCGGCGGCGAGAACGATCGAGAAAGCATCCGGGACGGCGACCGCACGCGGCTGCGCGGAGATGTTGACGGCGGTCAGCCAGGCGGAGCCGTCCGGCAGCGGACGGCGGAAGACATAGACGTCGTGCGGGCACGGCACGGGGAGGAACTCCGTCGGCGCATCGAAGAGCGCGGGGTGGCGGTGGCGCAGGTCGGCGAGTTTCCGGACGAGGTCGCGCCGACGCGCACCGGCGGGGGTCAGGGCGTTCGACCAGTCGACGCCCATCCGCCCGTGCTCGCGGTCGGACCAGATCGAATGCGGCGCCGTGTCCGCGACTTCCTGTCCATTGTAGACCATCGGCACGCCGTCGAGCGTGAAGATCGTGGCGAGCAGCGCGTCGTTCAGCGCGGTCCCGTACTTCTTCTCCCAGCGTTCCTGCCCCGGACCGCAGTTCGCGAAGTCGTGGTTCTGGAAGCAGCGCATCCAGCGGTAGCCCTTCGGATAGCGGGACTCCCGGGCCACGCAGGACACGGAGAGGTTGGTCGCGCTGCCCGTCCCCTTCAGGAAGTCCTGGATCGCGAACAGCATCGGGAAGGCGTAGTTCAGGTCGAAGGCGACCTGCTGGTCGGTCGCGTCGTGCCCCTCGCACATCATCACGACATCGTCCCGGACGGCCCTGCAGCGCCGGTACGCCTCCTCGCGGAAGCCGAGGGGCAGCATGTCGCCCACGTCGCAACGGAAGCCGTCGCAGCCGAATTCGCGCAGATACCAGACCATGTTCTCGTAGAGGTATTCGCGCACCTCCGGATTGCCGACATCGAGCCGCGGGAACGCCCACTCGCCGAGCTCGAAGGAACCGTCCGCCTTGCGCAGCACCCAGTTCGGCTTCTCCTGCAAGAAGACGGCGTGAGGGCCGCAGTGGTAGTAGACGAGATCGAAGTAAACCTTCAGACCGTGGGCGTGCGCCGTACGGACGAAGTCCTTCAGGTCCTGCTCCGTGCCGTACTCGGGGTCGACCGCGAAGTAGTTCGAGATGCGATAGGGGTTCGCGGGGTTGTCCAGACGGCTCCCCTTCTGGCGCGCGCTCCAGTAGGCGCGGTCCGTGCCGCGGTCCGCCTCGGCGACGGGGCAGAGGTAGACAAGGTCGACGCCGAGGTCCTTCAGCCAGCCGAGACGCGCCTCGGCGGCCTTGAGCGTGCCCGCGCGCGTGAACATGCGCAGGAAGAGCTGGTACATGACGGCGCCCTTCAGTCCGGGCGGCGCGGCGCGGGCCGTCAGGCGGGACGGGTCGCCGTAGCCGGGCCCCTTCAGGTCGAAGGCGCGCGCCCGCGGGTCCTTCGCCGCGGCCACGGCGCGGCGGCGGGCGGCACGTTCGGCGGAGACGGCAGGGGCGCCCGCGCGGGCGCGGATGTCGTAGCCGGGACCCGAAAAGACGTAGGCGCCATCCGCGAAGGCCGCGCCGGCGGACGCGAGGGGGGCATCGGCGAGGGCTCCCGGGAGGGCGACCTTCACCGTGAGCGGGTCCTTCGACAGATTGAAGACGCAGACGAGGGCGCGGCCGTCGGGCGCGGTGCGGACGAACGAGGCGACCTGCGACGGCCGGTCGTTGTCGAGCCACCGAAGCTCCCCCGTGCGGAGCGCGGGCTCCTGCGCGCGCAGCCGGGCGAACAGGGGGAGGACGTCCCGCGCGCAGGCCGCGCGGGCCTGCCCGGGGGTGAAGCACGGGATGCCGTCCAGGCACATCGCGAAGGCAATGGGAACGGGATCCCAGTGGGGACTCGTCCGCAGGAAGCGGGCGCCTTCGGGCCGGTTGGCGCGCATGAAGGCCCAGAGCTTCGGCAGTTCGGAGACGGGCTTCCGCCCCTTGAGGACGGCGTCGAACGTCTGGGTCCAGGGCGGCGGCAGATCGGCGTCGAACGCCGCGACCTGGTTGCCGAGGCGGGAGCCGTCGGAGACAAGGACGGCGCCCGGGCGGAGCGCGTCAAGTCCGGGGCGGATCAGGGACCACTCCTCGAGCGTGCCGGACATCGTGCCCTTCCCGAACCAGCCGTCCGCACGCGACGCCGCGATGCGCGGCAGGAGGTTCGTGTAGACGTGCGCCGCGCGGTCGGCGACGCCGTTCGCGAAGCCGACCGGGAGCAGCGCCTTCAGGCCCGCGGCGTGCGCCGCGGCGACGAAGTCCTCCGCCGGGTCGCCCACGAGGTTCTCGGCCGGCGTGACGACCGTGACGCCGCGCGCCGCCAGGTCGGCGAGGTGCGGGATCTCCTTTGCGGAGACCTGCGCGACGACGCCGTCCCGCAGCCAGGACTGGGTGGGACGGGCGAGGGCGGGGAGGGACAGGAGGCCCGCGAGCAGAACGGCGCCGGACGCGCGCCGGAGGCCGACGCGCAACCGGGGGGCATGGACGGGCGGAAACATGCTGGCCTAGCGGAAGAGGATGAGGGTGCTGGGCTGGCCGACGACGAGCATGCCCGCTCCGCAGACGCGGGAACCGGCGAATTTCGCGCCGGCCACCGTGGCTTCCTT
>JAEDMN010000162.1 GCA_016302985.1 Kiritimatiellia bacterium
GGAGGGTGCCATGAGGAAGCTTGCAAGCGTGGTGCGGGTCGGCGCGGTGACCGGCCTGCCGGGGGCGGACGGACTCTGCCGGGTGGCTCTGGAGGGGCGCGGCTGGCAGGTCGTGGTGCGGCGGGGGCTGGTGGCGCCCGGCGCGCGCGCGGTCTATTTCGAGATTGACTCCGCACTGCCCCTGGACGACGCCCGCTTCGCACGCCTGGCGGCGGATGCGCCGTCGGATTGGAAGCGGGGGAAGGAGGCGCTCGTCGTCCATTCCGCACGTCTGGGCGGCGTGCTCAGCCAGGGCGCGCTGCTGCCGCTGGGTCTGTTCCCGGAACTGGCGGGCTGCGCGGAAGGGGCGGACGTGACGGCGCGCCTGGGCGTGTCGCTGGACCGGTCGGGCGAATGCGTGCAGGGACGGCAGGAGGCGCGGGGCCCGTTCCCGGGCTTCATGCCGAAGACGGACGAGGAACGGATCCAGAACCTGCCGGAGTATTTCCGGACGATGCGCGGCCGCTTCTTCGAAGTGACCGAGAAGCTGGACGGCACGAGCATGACGGTCTTCCATTCGCGGCTCTTCCAGGGCGGGTCGCCGTTCCGGGTCTGTTCGCGCAATCTCGACCTGCGCGCGACGGAGGAGAGTCCGTACTGGCAGGTGGCGCGGAAGTACGATCTGGCGCGCAAGCTCCGGACCTGGGCGCGCGAACTGGCCTTCCAGGGCGAGCTCGTGGGACCGGGCGTCAATGGCAACCGGGGCGGCTACCCGGAACTGGAATGGCGCGTCTTCCGGATCTGGGACATCGCCCGGTCCTGTTTTCTCGAGACGACGGAGCGGCGGGCGCTCTGCCGCCGCCTGGGCATCCCGCACGTGCCCGTCGTCAACGCGGCGAGCCCGCTCTTCGACCGCTATCCGACCCTGAACCTCCTGATGGAATACGCGGACGGTCCCGGCGCCACGGGCCGTCCCCGCGAAGGCCTCGTCTTCAAGGAGGCCGGCTCTCGCTTCCCCGTCAGCTTCAAGGCCGTCAGCAACCGCTACCTGCTTGGTCCCGTTATGCTATAATGGCCGCCGTGGAATCCTGTCCAATAGCGATTGTCGGCGTCTCGTGCCGATTTGCCGGGGCGCCGGACCCCGGGTCCTTCTGGCGCCAGATCATGCACCGCGAGAGCGGGATCGCGGCGCTGGGCGCGGAGACGGCGCTGGCCCCGGGCGCCGCCAACCTCTTCGACCGTCCGTATCCGACGCACGGCGGATTGCTGGGCGAGCTCTACGCATGCGACGCGCGGGGGCAGAACTTCCCGCGGCAGCTGAACGCGGGCGAGAACCAGGACCTCTACTTCGTGGTGCAGCTCGCGTTCGACGCGCTGGCGGACGCGGGGATGCGTCCGCACGTGCCGGAGCCGGTGCGCGGCACGGTGCGCATGGGCTATGCGCCGCCGTTCAGCTCGTCCACGGTGAACTGGCTTGAGCACACCTTCTTCGTGGACCAGACGATGGACGTCATCCGCAGCTTCTTCCGGCAGGCGCCGGAGGAGGTGCTGGGGACGGTGCGGGCGAAGCTCGTGGAGTCCCTGCCCACGCCCGACGCGGCGAGCTTCCTGTCGGGGGCCGGCCACCGCATCGCCGGCTGGATCGCGCGCGAATGCTCCTTCTCGGGCGGCGCGACGACGCTGGACGCCGGGGCGCTCTCGGGCATCGCGTCGCTGCGCGCGGCGATGGACGACCTGCGCAGCGGGCGGGCGGACGTGGCGCTGGCGGGCGCGGTCGAGCCGCCGCTGAGCCGGGCGTTCCTCGAGGGGGTCTCGGGCGAGGTGCTCTTCTCGACGGAGGGCGACCTGGTGCCGTTCAGCCGCGACGCGCGGGGGACGCTGCCGGGCGAAGGCGGGGCCTTCTTCGTGCTCAAGCGCGAGGCGGACGCGCTGCGGGCGAAGGACCGCATCTACGCGCTCGTGCGGGCGGTGGCGTGCGGGTCGAGCCCGCGGGACGTGCTGCTGCAGGCGGCGGCGGACCGGGCCGGGGCGCCGACCGAGTCCATCCAGCTGATCGAGGCGGACGGCTGCGGCATCCCCGAAATCGACGCGGCGGAGGTGGCCGCGGTGCAGAAGCTGTGGGGCGAGCACCGTCCGGGCGGCCCGCTCGTGGGCATCGGCAGCGTGAAGGGCAACGTCGGGCACTGCTTCCGCGCCTCGGCCGCGGCGGCGATCCTGAAGACGGCGCTCGCGCTGCGGCGGAAGGTGCTGCCGCCCCAGATCGCGGCGGAGCGTCCGCTGGACGAGCTCGCGAACCTGGGGTCGTCCGCCTATCTGCTGAACGACGCGCGCCCGTGGGTGACGGGCGACCCGAGCTCGCCGCGGCGGGCCGCGGTGCTGGTGGACAGTCTGGGCGGGCGGCATGCGGCGCTCGTGCTGGAGGAGGAGCCGACGACGGGGGACCGGACGTGAACGCGGATCTCAGCGAGGCCTTTGGCAGCGAGCTCGTGCTGCTCGGCGCGGCCGACGACGCGGCGCTGGCGGATGCGGCGGACCGGCTCGTCAACTACCTGGAGCAGGCGCCCAGCGCGCCGCTGCGCGACGTGGCGTACACCTGCGCGCGCCGGTTCCCGGAGGAGCGGACCGCGGTGCTCGCGGTGGTCGCGCGGACGGCGGGGGAGCTGCGGTCGCGCCTCGTGGCGGCGTCCGCGCGCATCCGCGGCGGCACGGCGCGCATCCGCGACAAGAGCGGCACCTACTATTTCCGGCGGCACCTGCTGGGCGAGGGCGGGGGGCGGCTCGCCTTCGTGTTCCCGCCGGCGGCGTCCTTCTACACCGACATGCTGCGCGACCTGACGGTGCGCTTCCGCGAATGCCGGCTCGCGTTCGACGAGCTCGAGGCGGCCCTGGCCGGCAAGGGGCTGTTCCAGCCTTCGGCGTTCGTGTTCCCGCCGGCTCCGTACTACCGGCACGACGCGGATGTCTTCACGGCGGGCGGCTACGCGGAGGCCGTCGTCTCCACGTACACGGCGAACGCGGCGATGGCGCGCATGCTGGCGTCGCTGGGCGTGCGGCCGGACGGGGCGACGGGCTTCGCGGGCGGCGACCTGAACGCGCTCGTGGCGGGCGGGATGTTCGGACGCAGGTTCGACCGGAAGCGCCGCCTCGAGTTCCTGCAGGACATGTACAAGACCGTGAACAACGCGGTCGCGCACGCGGGGCTGCCGAAGTGCGTGATGGCGACCGTGGTCGCGGCCCGGCCCGAGGAGGCCGCGGCCGTGCTGGACGCCTTCCCGCCGGAGAAGGTCCAGCGGTCGATCCTCTTCTCGTCCAAGCAGGTCGCGCTGGCCCTGGCGCCGGAGGCCGCGGACGAGGTGCTGCAGGCGCTGGCGGCCGTGGGCGCGCGCAGCATGCGCCTGCAGGTCGACCGTCCCTTCAACACGCCCTGGTGCCGGCAGGTGCTGTCGCTCTTCCACAAGTTCTCCAGCCGGTGGCTGGACGAGGCGCCGGAGATTCCCGTGTACTCGTGCGGCAGCGCGGAACCGTTCCCGCGGAAACCGCGGAAGGCGCGCGACGCGGCGGCGGACCAGTGGGTCGAGCCGGTGCGCTTCGGCGACACGGTGCGGCGGATGCACGCGGACGGCTTCCGGGTCTTCCTCGAGGTGGGGCCGCGCGGCGTGATGGCGGGGCTCGTCGACGACGTCCTGAAGGGCGAGGAGCACCTCGCGCTCGCGGCGGACTCGATCCACCGCGCGGGCCTGCTGCAGCTGCAGCACGCGGTGGGCGCGCTGGCGGCCGTGGGCGCGCCGGTGGACGCGACCTCGCTCTTCGCGCACCGGCGGCCGCGCGCGCTCGACTTCGACTCCCCGCTGACGCTGGAGGTGCGGGCGGACCGCGAACTGCGCCTGTCACGCGAGTTTCCGCGCCTCGTGCTGCCGGCCGCGGGCCTGGCGCTCGAGGGCACGATGACCGGCATGGCGGAGAGCACGCCGGGGGCGCGCCGGAAGAACGGCGCGCGGGCGGCCGCGGAGGCGGCGCGCGCGCGTCGCCGGCGCCGGTTCGGCTTCGGCGCGATGAACCCGCTCGTCTCCGACGCGGACACGGTGGACGACCGGCCGGGGTGCCGCGAAATCGTCAAGACGTTCACCTTCGCGGACGCGCCGTTCCTGGCCGACTTCGCGATCGGGTCCTCCCAGCTGGCCTTCTCGGACCTTTCGCTGCGCGGCCTCGTGCCGCTGCACCTCGTGGCCGGCGCGGAGATCATGGCGGAGGTCGCGCAGATGCTCGCGCCGAACCGCCGGGTCGTGGCGGTCGAGGACCTGCAGACGCGCCGCCGCGTCGCGTTCCGCGACGGCAAGCTGCGCCTCTTCGTGCGCGCGGAGCGGGCCGCGAGCCCGGATCCGGAACATGTGGCCGTGCACGTGCAGCTGCGCGAGGACGCGCCCGGCTCGGCCTGGACGTGGCCCGTGCTCGAGGGCACCTTCGTGCTCGCGGAGGAGGACCGGCCCGCGCCGGCCTTCGTGCCGCCGGCCCTGCCCGGGTCGCGGGAGGTGCACTGGACGGATTCCGACATCTACCCGGACCGCCTGTTCGCGGGCGAGCGCCTGCGGCACATCCGGGCCGCGGACCGCTGGAGCAAGGCCGGGCTCGACTACGACGTCGAGGCGCCCCGGGGGGCGGGCGCGGTCGCGTTCACGGACTTCCCCGTGTGGGCGCTCGGACCGCAGCTGCTGGCCGCGGTGGCGGACGGCTTCCAGCTGTGGCGCAGTCACGAGTGGTCGCAGGGCGCGGTGTCGTCCCCGTTCCGGGTGCGCCGCATCGCGGTGCACGCGCTGCCGGCGGAGGGGGCGCGGCTGCACTGCTACCTGCGCCTGGCGGGCCAGACCCCGCAGTCCCTGCTGACGGACATCCTCGTCTCGGACGGGAACGGCCAGCTCGTGCTGGAGATGCGCGGGTACGAGGAGCTCACGGAGCGCGTGCCCGACGAGTACCGCCGGCTGCTGCTCTCCCCCGCGGGGACGTACCTCACGCGCCCGGTGCCGGACGGGACGTTCGGCGCGCTGGCGACGCCCGTCGCGTCCGCGATGACGATGGATGTGCCGTACCCGCTGTTCGAGCGGAACGAGGAGATTTGGCTGCGCGTGCTCTCGCAGGTGGTGCTGAACAAGATGGAGCGCGGCGACTTCGCCGACCTGTCGGGTTCCACCGGCCGGCGCACGGAATGGCTCTTCGGCCGCATCGCGGCGAAGGAGGCCGTGCGGCGCTTCCTGCAGGAGCACTACCAGGCGCGCTGGTGCGACGCCGACGTGCAGATCTGGCGGGACGACAGCGGCAAGCCGCACCCGATCGGCACGTGGAAGGACTACCTCTCCTCCTCGATCGACCTCGCGATCGCGCACACGGCCCAGTTCGTGGTGGCCGTGGTGGCGGCGAACGCGCGCGTCGGCGTCGACGTCGAGGCGTGCGACCGCGACCTCTCGGAGGAGTTCACGCGGGGCGTGTTCACGCCGGACGAGCTGGAGCTGGCGGTGCATGCGGCGAACGCCCCGAGTGCGGTGATCCGGTTCTGGTGCGCGAAGGAGGCGGTGTCGAAGGCCCTCGGCACGGGTATCCGCTACTCGCCGCGCGAGCTCGTCGTGGATGCGTTCCGGCCCGAGACCGGCGAGATGGAGCTGAAGCTGACGGGCCAGTGGCTGGAGCCGTTCAAGCAGTTCCAGGGGCGGACCATCCCCGTGGCGTCGTCCGTCGTCAAGGGGCACGTGCTTGCCAGCTGCTTCATCCCCGAAAGCTTCCTGGCGACTGGACAAAGTAAAGGCGACGGTCGGCGGTTTTAATGCGACGGCCTGCCCCCGAAAGCTTCTTCACGTGAGCGGTTGAAGGATGGTGGTTTTGTGGTAGAATATGGACATTTCAAAACGAAGGAGTAGAACATGGCGCTGAACATCGTGAAGGACATCGACGCGCGCGTGGCGGTCAAGCACGTGCTGATGAGCGTATCCGACAAAACTGGGCTTGAAACGTTCGTTCCGGCTCTTGTCAAGGCCTGCCCGGGCGTGAAGATCTACTCCACGGGCGGCACCTACACGAAGGTTCGGGAGATTCTCGGCGATGCGGCCGAGGGCACGCTCGTCGCGGTGAGCGACTACACGGGCCAGCCGGAGATGCAGGGCGGCCTCGTGAAGACGCTCGACTTCAAGATCTACCTCGGGCTGCTGAGCGAGACGTACAACGACGCGCACCAGGCCGACCTGAAGCGCCTGGCGGCGCAGCCGATCGACATGGTCGTGGTGAACCTCTATCCGTTCCAGCAGACGGTCGCCCAGGCGGGCGTCACGCCCGAGATGGCGCGCACGAACATCGACATCGGCGGCCCCTGCATGGTGCGCGCCTCCGCGAAGAACTACCTGCGCGTCGCCTCCGTGACGGACCCGATGGACTACGCGAACCTCGCCACCGAGCTGGCCGACCATGGCGGCACGCTGGGCCTCGACACGCGCTTCCGCCTGATGAAGAAGGCGTTCACGCACACGGCGCAGTATGACAAGGCCATCTCCGAGTTCTTCACGACGCGCACGTGGGACGAGGTCAACGGCACGTACACCCAGCACTAAGGTCCTTCATGAAGAGCCAGATCAACCTTCTCAACCAGCTCCAGGAGCTCGTGCTCACCCGCGACGAGCACCACCACACGGGCGACGGGTCGCACATGGAGGCGCTCGACGCCTCCATTGGCGCGCTCGTCGACAAGCTCGAGCCCCAGCCGAAGGCGCTCTACCAGCGCCTCTACAAGAAGGACCACGTGGTGATGGCGCCGATGGTGAACGGCTGCTGCGCGGTGTGCGGCATGAAGCTGCCGATTTCGCAGGTCCAGCAGGTGCGCCTCGCGAAGACGCTGCAGACGTGCTCGAGCTGCGGCCGCATCGTCTACGACGAGCAGGAGGACGCGCCGCGCTCCGTGGCGGAGAAGCCCGCCCGCGGCGAGCCCCGCAAGACCGGCATCGGCCGTTTCTCGGCGGAGGAGCTGATGGTCTGCGAGCTCAAGGCCGAGCGTCCCGAGGACGCGGTGCGCGAGCTGGCGGACCAGATGGCGGCGAACAAGTTCGTCTCCAATCCGGCGGCGCTCACCGTGGCGGCGATGGAGCGCGAGAGCGTGCTGTCGACGGCGATGGGCGAGGACCTTGCGTTTCCGCACGTCCGCGGCGTCGAGGGGGGCGGGCTTACGCTCGCGCTCGGCGTCTCGAAGAAGGGCATCGCGTGGGACGCCTCGACCGGCGAGACGGCTCACCTCGTCTTCTTCAGCGTGATCCCCGTGGCGGTCAGCGCGTTCTACCTGCGCCTGATGGCCGGCCTCATGGAGGCGTTCTCCAAGAAGGAGAACCGCGACGCGCTGCTGGCGGCGAAGACGCAGGGCGAGCTCTGGAAGGCCTTCATGAAGGCGACGCGCTACACGATCCGCTAAGCCGCATCCCCAGCCGTCCAAATCAAGGAGGAGCCGCGAAAGCGGCTCCTTTTTGATTTTACGGAAACTTTACAATCCCGCGACGGAAGACTGACACGTCCCCTGTCGCGAGGTGGTAGACTGTCCGGCGTCAGGAAGGAGAAGACGGAAGGATGGACAGGATGCGCGCGGAGACGAGACATGGTGCCGGAGGAGGGACTCGAACCCTCACGTACTCACGTACGGCAGATTTTGAGTCTGCTGCGG
>JAEDMN010000163.1 GCA_016302985.1 Kiritimatiellia bacterium
CCGCGCGTGGGCAACCGCGCGGGACGCCCGTCATTCGCGCGCCGGGGGCCGGCGCACTACCCAACCTTGTGGGGCCGCCACAGGACCATGGGACGGTTGAGACGGGTGAGACGGGTGGGACTGGTCGGACCGGTCGCTGCAGTGGCCGGAACAGGTCAGAGGTCCGGCGCTACGCCAGAACGAACGCCAGGAAGGCCGCGAGGGTCGCCGCGCAGGCGACGAGCGGCATGCTCAGGCGGAAGAAGGCGAGCGCGACCGCCGTCACGGCGCCGGCAAGCGACGGCAGATGGACGGGACCGGGGAAGGCCGCCGCATCCCCGGTCGCGTAGAAGACGTCGGGGACGATCATCGCCGTGAGCAACGCGTACGGCATGTACTCCAGCAACGCCACGAAATAGGGGTTGCGCAGCGGACGGCGCAGCAGCACGAGCGGCACGACGCGCAGCAGGTAGGTGAGGAGCGCCGTCGCGGCGATGAGGCCGAGCAGGGTTCTGCGGTCGCACCACTCAGGCATGGGCGGCCTCCGTCCTCTTCGGGAACAGGAGCGCCGCGACGACCGCGCTCCCCACGCCCGCGATCAGCGTGACCCATCCCGCGCTCAGCCCGGACAGCCCCAGGCGCATCCCCACGGAGAGCGCCGCCGCGAGCACCACGCAGAACAGCACGGGGCGGCTCCTCCGCGTCTCGGGCACGATGATCGCGAGGAACATCGCGTAGAGGGCGAGCCCGAGCGACTTCTGCAGCGGGACGGACATCAGGTCGCGCGTGACGTCCCACGCCCCCAGCAGCGTGCCGCCCACCCAGCCCGTCCAGGAGCATGCGGTGAGGCCCATGTAGTAGGAGAAGGTCAGCGGCTTCGTCTGCTTCACCGCCACGCCCACGATCTCGTCCGTGTCGCCCATCGCCACGGCCAGGCGCCGCAGGAAGCCGACCGAGGCCGGCAGGCGCTGCGCGACGGCGAGCGCCATCAGCACGTACCGCAGGTTCAGCGCGAGCACCGCCAGCACCACCGCGAAGTACGTGCCGCCCTTGTCGAGCTGGTCCGCCACCGCGAACTGCCCCGTGCCCGAGATGTGCGTCATGCTCATCAGCGCGGGGGACCAGAACGGATGCCCGTTCTGGCTGCACTTGAAGCCGAACGCGAAACCGACCGCCAGGTAGCCGAAGAAGATCGGCAGCGCGTCGACGAGCCCCTTCCGGAAGGCGAGGGGCCGCGGGGACTGAAGGTCGGCGTCCATCAGAGGAAGAACCCCCCGATCCAGCCGAAGACGACGCCGAATCCGTAGACCGCCGCCAGGATCCCGAGGTTCTGCAGGAAGTGGCGGTGCGTGCGGAAGAGGACGAGGAAGCCCATGCCGGCCCCCGTCAGCGAGGACGCCATCAGCGCGCCCGCGGACATGCACTCGCGCGCGTACAGCTCCGCGCAGCACACGGAGGCCGCGCAGTTCGGGACCAGCCCGACCAGACCGCCCAGGAGCTCGCCCACGAACGCCCGGTTGAAGAGCCCGCTGTCGCCCTTCAGGAACTCCTCGCCGCCGCAGAAGTGCAGCGCGAGCTCGACGACTCCGGAGACGACGAGGATGAAGACGAAGATCTCGGCCGTGTGGATGAGCGCGGGCACGACGATGCCCTTCCGCTCCTCGCAGCTGCACCGGCTGTGCTCGCACAGCTCGGCGACGTGCGGCGACGGCCCGCGGCGCCCGATGCAGTACAGGAACGCGTTCACCGCGAAGCCCGCGCAGACGGCGAAGAGGACCTTGAGCCCGGCCACCTTGCAGAGAAAGGGCACCGGGACCTGCTTCGAGAGCAGGACGGGGATCAGCTCGTCCGACGTCGAGAGGAAGACGGACACCAGCGCGCCCGCCGTGATGACGCCGCCCGCGTAGAGCGACGCGGCGGCCGCCGAGAACCCGCACTGCGGCACGACGCCCGCGGCGGCCCCGAAGAACGGCCCCCATTGACTAACGCGCCCGAGCTTTCGCTCGAGCGCATCCCCCGCATGCGCCTCCACCCACTCGAGGACCAGATAGGCCGGGAAGAGGAATGGAAGCAGCAGCAGGTTTTCTACGAGGAACTCGATCACGCCTCGGCGATCGCCTCGTTCGGGCACGTGCTGGCGCAGGCGCCGCAACCCAGGCAGACGTCGGGGTTGATCGCGAACTTGTCGCCATCGGGGGCGATCGCCTCGGCCGGGCAGGCATCCTTGCAGCAGCCGCAGCCAACGCACTTCTCAGCATCGATCTTGTAAGCCATGGTAGTACTCCTTGTTGTGGTTTTCGCTCGGTCGCTTGTTCCGCCTTCGCTCACGCGCTCCCTCGCGAAGATCCTGTGTTCTCCGCCCGGTCGCTCGTTCCGCCTTCGCTCACGCGCTCCCTCGCGAATCTACTGATTCGAATCGGCGGATATTATCTCACACGGCGTCCGTGTTAGGCAACGGTAACTTGCGGCGGTAGACGGCGAGGCGCGTCTGGCCGTAGACGCGGTCGCGGACGAGGTCCCAGAGCGGCGACGCGTCGGGCGACTGGCGCCCCTTCATCTCGGCGATGAAGAGCCCGCCCGCCTTCACGACGTCGCGCGCCGCGAGGAGGGCCAGCACGCGCGCGTAGCCCTTCTCGGCCCCCAGCTCGTACGGCGGGTCGGCGTAGGCGACGTCGAAACCGCCCGCGGCCGTCGCCAGCCAGGCGTAGACGTCGGCCTTCACCACCGTGCAGCGCGCCTCCGCCCCGACCATCGCGATGTTCGCCTGCAGGCACGCGGCGTGCCGCGGCGCCAGCTCCACGAAGGTCGCCCGGGACGCGCCGCGCGACAGCGCCTCGAGGCCGACGGACCCCGACCCCGCGAAGAGGTCGAGCACGGCCGCCCCCTGCAGCTCGAACTGCAGCATCGAGAACAGCGCCCCGCGCACCCGGTCCTGCGTCGGACGCACCGCGTCGCCCGCGGGCACCTTCAGGCTGCGCCCCTTCCATTCGCCCCCGGCAATCCTCATCCGAACACCTCCTCGGCGACGCGCACGGTCGCCATCGCGTCCTTCCCGTAGTAGGTCGCGCCGATCTGCGCCGCGTACTCCGCGGTCAGCACGGCCCCGCCCACGACGGTCCGGCAGTCCGGCTTCGCCGCCTTCAGCAGCCGGATCGTCTCCTCCATGAAGCCCACCGTCGTCGTCATCAGCGCGGAGAGCCCCACCAGCCTGCAGTCGAGCCGCACCGCCGCCTCCACGACCGCCTCCGGCGCGACGTCCCGTCCGAGGTCCACGACCTTGAACCCGTAGTTCTCCAGCAGCGCGCGCACGATGTTCTTGCCGATGTCGTGGATGTCGCCCTTCACCGTCGCGATCACGATCGGCCCGCGCAGCACGCTCGGCGCCCCGTTCTTCGCGAGCTCGCGCCGGATCACCTCGAACGCCGCGCGCGCGGCCTCGGCCGCCATCAGCAGCTGCGGCAGGAAGACGCGCCCCGTCTCGAAGCCCTTCCCGACGATCTCGAGCGCCGGCACGATTTCGCCGTCGACGACCTCGACCGGCTTCCGCCCCGCCGCCAGCAGCCCGCCCGCGACCGTCGCCGCGTCCCCCTTCAGGCCGTGCGCGATCGCCGCCATGAGCGGGGACCGCGCGGACGCGTCCGCGCCGCCCGCGGGCGCCCCCGGCACGGCCGGCGCCGCCGGGGCCGCGCTTCCGCCCACGCGCCCCTCCGCCACCGCCGCGATCCACGCCGCGCAGTTGCCGTCGCGCCCCGTCAGCGCGCGCCAGGAATGGTACGCCGTCATCATCTCGGCGGAGAGCGGGTTCACGATCGCCGCCGTCAGCCCCGCCTGCAGCGCGAGCGCGTAGAAGGTGCCGTTCAGCAGCGGACGCGCCGGCAGCCCGAACGAGACGTTCGAGACGCCCAGCACCGTCCGGCAGCCCAGCTCGTCGCGCACCCGCCGCAGGCTCTCGAGGATCACCGGCACGCTCGTCGCGTCCGCGCTGACCGCCAGGCACAGCACGTCCACCAGGAAGTCGCTCGGCTTCAGTCCGTATTCCGCGCCGCGCGCGAGGATCTTCCGCGCGATGGCCACCCGCCCGTCCGCCGTCGGCGGGATCCCCGCCTCGTCGAGGGTCAGCGCCACCACCACGCCGCCGTACTTCGCCACGAGCGGGAAGACGGCGTCCATGACCTCCTCCTTGCCGTTGACGGAGTTCACGAGCGGCTTGCCGTTGTAGTGCCGCAGCGCGCGCCGCAGCGCCTCGGGATCGGAGGTGTCGATCTGCAGCGGCGCGTCCGTCACGCCCTGGATCGCCTGCACCGTCCCGTCCAGCACCGCCGGCTCGTCGATCCCCGGCACGCCCGCGTTGACGTCCAGCACGTGCGCCCCCGCCTCGACCTGCGCGATCGCCTCGCGCAGCACGTACCCCGTGTCGCCCGCGCGGTACGCCTCCTTCAGCTTCTTCTTGCCGGTCGGATTGATCCGCTCGCCGATGACCAGGGAGTCGTCGAACGGGATCTCGACGGCGCGCGCGTAGGACGTGATCCGCGCCGCCGGCGCGGCCGGGGGACGCGGCCGCGGCGCCCCGGGGAACTCCGCGTCCAGCATCTTCCGGACGGCCGCGAGGTGCGCCGGTGTCGTGCCGCAGCAGCCGCCCACGATCCCGGCGCCCGCGCGCACGAGCCCCGCGACGTCCTTCGCGAAGGCCTCCGGCCCCACCAGGAAGACGGTCTCGCCGTCCACGACCTTCGGCAGGCCCGCGTTCGGCTTCACCACGAGCGGCAGGTCCGTCACCGCCGCGAGGCGCTCCAGCAGCGGCAGGTAGAGGTCCGGCCCGAGCCCGCAGTTGAACCCGAGCGCGTCCACGCGCAGCCCCGCCAGCAGCTCGCCCACGACCTCCGGGGGCGCCCCCGTCAGCAGCTTGCCGTCCGCGCCCGGCGCGACCGTCGCGATCACCGGCAGCGAGCAGTTCTCCTTCGCCGCGAGCACGGCCGCCTTCAGCTCGTACGTGTCGCCCATCGTCTCGATCGCGACGAGGTCCGCGCCGGCCGCCGCCCCCAGGCGCACCTGCTCGGCGAAGGCCGCGTAGGCGTCGTCGAAGGCGTAGTCGCCCGCCGGCTTCAGCAGCCGCCCCGTCGGCCCGACGTCCAGCGCCACGTACCGCGTCCCGCCCGCGGCGTCCGCCGCCGCGCGCGCGTTGCGGACGGCCGCCGCGACCACGTCGCCGAGCGGCGCGTCCCCGTGGTACTTGGCCGGGTTCGCGCCGAAGGTGTTCGACAGCACGATGTCGCACCCCGCCGCGTAGTACGCCGCGTGCACGGCCTGCACGTCCGCGGGACGCGTCAGGTTCCACAGTTCGGGACTCTCCCCGGGCTGCAGGCCGCGCGCCTGCAGCTGCGTGCCCATGCCGCCGTCCAGCATCAGGACGCGGCTCTTCAGAAGTTCGGAAAGGTTCATGCGGCGGATATTCTACCAACGCCGGATTGGGAGCACAACGCCTAAGAGACGCGCGCCGGCTTCGGAATTTCCGAACGCCGCCGATAGGCGCAGTCGATCTTGCCGCAGGCGGCGCAGCCGGCATGCGGCGGGTCCGTCGGCTCCGGTCCCGCGCCGATGATGGCGCTGACGGACTTCGACGGCACCATCAGCAGCGTCTCCGTGAGCACGATGCCCGCCCGCCGCGCGCTGTCCAGGACCGCCAGCAGCGGCCGCTGCGTCTCGAGCGGCAGGTCGCCGTAGCCCGGCGCGAAGCGGAAGCGCAGGCGCTCGCCCGCAACCGCCGGCTCCGCGCGCAGCTCCGCCTCGCAGTCGTCGCAGTAGGACTCCAGCGCGGCCGTGGCCACGGCCTGCGCCATCAGCGCGTCCGCGCCGCTCGTCTGCGAGTAGCGCCGCAGCAGCGCGTCCACTCCGGCGCCGAGCGTCGCGCAGAAGAGGAAGGCGTGGCGGCAGCCGCGCACGGTCCGCGCGAGCGCGCAGGACTTCACGTCGAGCGGGCCGATCCGCAGTTCGCCCGGCCCCGCCCCGAAGACGAGCGGCTCCAGCCGCCAGTAGGACGCGGGACGGCAGGCGGCCAGCACCTCCCGCTCGACGCGCGCCAGGCGTTCCGCGAGGACGGCGTCCGGCTCCGCGCCGCCCATGCGCAGGTAGCGCAGCACTTCCGCCCGGTCGGCCGTCATGCGCCGGTTCCCGCGGCCGCGTCCTTCAGCTTCCGCAACAGCGCGGACGCCGCGGCAACCTCGGCCGCGGACTTCGACACCGCCGTCGCCTCGGCCTCGCCGAGGCTCCCCGCGTGCACGCGCACCGTCACCACCGGCTCATGGGCGCTCCCCGTCACCGCCAGCACCTCGTACGTCGGCACGCACGGCGGATGGCACGCCTGCGCCCGCTCGCCGAGCGCGCCCTTCGGATTGGCGGACCATTCGTCCACCTCCTCGTGGAACGGCAGGTCGAGCCGCAGGAACACCGCCCGCGCGGCCTCCAGCCCGCCGTCCAGCCAGACCGCGCCCACCACGGCCTCGAGCGCGTCCGCCAGCGTCTTCGCCCGCGCCGGCAGCTCGTGCGCGCCGACGTTGCGCCGGATCCACTTCCGCAGGCCCAGCGTCTCCGCGGCCGCCGAGAGCGCGTGACCGGAGACCAGGAGCGTGCGGCGCACCGTCAGCATGCCCTCCTGCTCGTCGGGATGCTCCGCGAACAGCATGTCCGCCGCGAGGAAGTCCAGCACCGCGTCCCCGAGGAACTCCAGCCGCTGGTTGTCCTTCGCATCCGGCGCCGACATCCGCAGGGAGGGCGTGTTCAGCGCCCGCTCCAGCAGGGCCGCGTTCCTGAACGCGTACCCGATCCTCTCTTCCAGTTCCGTCATCTCGAAATCACCTGATCGCGCTGCCGGACCAGCCCAGCTTCCGGTTCAGCACCTCGCACGGATCGTAGCCGAAGAGCTGCACGAGCGGCACGCCCTCCCCCGCCTTGCCGACCTCCAGCGCCTCGCCCGTCTTCAGCGTCTCGGGCAGCACCGCGCCGTCCGCGTACACGTCGACCTCCTCCGCGCCGGGACGCCGTCCCAGACGGATCTCGAGACGCGCGCTGTCGCGCACGACGAGCGGACGCGAACTGAGCGCGTGCGGGCAGATGGGCGTGATGACGAGCGACTGCGAATCCGGCAGCAGGATCGGCCCGCCCGCCGCGAGGGAGTAGGCGGTCGAGCCCGTCGGCGTCGCGATCACCAGGCCGTCCGCGAAGAACCGCGTCGCGAAATGCCCGTCGACGGAGAGCTCGATGACCGACGTGTGCCCCGTGACGCCGCGCTGCACGACGACGTCGTTCAGCGCCACGCGCCCGCGCACCGACAGCGCCGTGCGGTGGGAGACCGTGAAGTCGCCGCTCTTCAGCGCGTGGATCGCGTCCGCGAAGCGCGGCTCCTCCACGCCCGCGAGGAACCCGAGCGAGCCGAGATTCAGGCCCAGCAGCGGCGTTCCGGGGAACTCGCGCACGGCCGAAAGCATCGTGCCGTCGCCGCCCAGCACCACGACCGCCTCCGGCGCGCGGTCGACGACCTCCATGCCGAGCGACACCGCAAGCGCCGCGAGGCGGTCGCGCACGGCGTCCGCCCCCGGCTTGTCGTGGTTCACGTAGAAGGAGAGTCTCTGCATAGCCCGCCTAGTATAGCACAACTCGCGGCGGGAGGCCGCGTCCGCCCCGGGCG
>JAEDMN010000164.1 GCA_016302985.1 Kiritimatiellia bacterium
AGGGCGACCGCGCGCAGACGTTCTACGAGGAGATGATGGCGGCGTTCGGCTACCGAGTAGGATGACGAGAGGTTTGTTACACGGCGGGAGAGGGCGGGAAACGACGGGAAGGGCCGATAAATAAAGGGGTTGGCGCGTGTTTGATGGGCCGTCTGCGGTTTGTTACAACTCGGGCAAGAAAATGCCTTGATTGACGCTGGTTTGATACAAGAAAGAGGCCGCTGCGAGTAATTCGCAACGGCCTTGCAATTTGCTTGGATCTTGGGCGTCAGCTCTTCATGAACACGGTCGATCCGGTGTTGTCGGGCGCCTCCGCCTCGGTGTAGACATGCTTCTGCATCCACCCATCCTTTCTGCGGCCTACGCGGCCGCCATTCCGTCGATGAAGGCGCGGAACCGCGCGGCCTTCGCCCCGCGGAAGCACCACGGCCGACCGGCCGTCGGGAGCCGATCGAGATCCACTCCGGCGAGCGACGCCAGCCGGCGGATCTCGCTGTCGACCATGGCGCACGCCGAGCGCATGTCCTCGCGCGTGAGCTGGCCGGCCTCGCCCAGGCGCGAACGCTCGAGCAGCTCCTCGAGGTAGTCCGTCGACGGCGCGACGCCCCGGAGGTACTCGAGGTCTGCGCGGAAACCGCGGAACACCCATTCGAGGCGGCGCTTCGCGCAGTTGCCCCAGTACGTCATCTGGCCGTAGTCGTCGGCGAGCTGCGCCAGGTGGAGCATGGCGCGCTCGTAGTCCCAGACGTGGTCCATGACCTTCGTGGAGGCCGGAAGGCCGATCGACACGAGTTCGGACGTCCGCCACTCATCGAAAGAGGTTCCCGGCGCGACGTTGCGCCAGGCACGCCCGCAGAGCGACATGAACGACTTGCGCTGCTGCATCGAGAGCATGGTCAGTCCTCCTCCGACGTCGCGCCGATGAGGGAGCGCGCGGCCACGAACGCGCCGTCCGTCTGGCCCTTGCACATCGTCGTCTCGCTGAGACGGATGGCGATGCGCAGCTGCTTGTTCAGCGTGCGCAGGTGCCCCGGACGGTGCGCGGCCTCGCGGGCGAGGAGGCGGATGTCCTTCGCCGCCTGGGGCCACATCTGCTTCACCATCGCGGCGGCCGCCTCGTCGAGCCAGGTCTTGTCCTCCTCGATCATCTCGGAGATGTCCTGCTTGAAGCCGATTCGCGAGGACATCTGGTCGTTGTCGCGGATCTTGTCCATGACCTCGGGGTTCCCGACGAGCGCGACCGGGCAGCCGGTCGTGTCGTTGAAGTCCATGAGCCACCGGAGACCACCCACCGAGATGCGCTGCGCGTTGTCGATGATGACGAGACGCCCGGACCCGGCGAGCTTCTGCATCACCCAGTCGACCTTCTTGAGACGCTTGTCGTCCTCGGACCTTGGCGTCGGCAGATGCGCGCAGATGGACTTGATGATGTCCCAGCACGAGCCGCGGCCCTGCATGGCCGTGAAGAAGATCACGGTCCTGTGGTCCCTTGCATAGGCCTTGCACGCGGTGGTCTTCCCGATGCCGGCGGGGCCGTGGATGAGCCCGATGTCGCCGGACTCGCGGATGATGTCGAAGACGAGCCTGCACGTGTCGACGGCCCGCGTCGAGAAGTACATCTCGTTCCACGTCCGGCGGCGCGAGTCCGCGTCCAGGTGGTCGAGGATCTTCGCCTCCAGCTTCGCCACGTCGCCCGTGGGCTTCCCCTCCAGGTACCGCGAGACCGCGGCCTCGTTCGACCCGATGCGCGAGGCCAGCACCTTCAGCACGATGCCCTCGCTCTCCTTGTACGCCTGGAGCCGCGCCCGCAGCCCCTCGTCGAACCTCGCCAGCGCCTTACCATTCGCTTCCATTGTCTTCCTCTCCTGTCTCCTTGAGGGCCATCGACTGTCTCAGCGCCGCGATCGCCCCCATGGCCGCGGACTGGTTCTGCGTCTTCGCCGGCGACTTCGCCGGCACCTTCTCGCGAATCCTCCGGAGTCCGCCCGCGGCCGTCTCCTCGAAGATGCCCTCGAGCAGCACGCTGTTGGACGTCCTCTCGGAGAGCATCACGTCGCTCTCCAGCTGGTGGCGCTCGCGGATCGGCGCGTTCGCCATCGCGCGCACCAGGTTCTGCGACGCGATCGCCGCCTCGACCTGGGCCGCGTTCATCGGCTGCGCGCTCGTCCACTGCGTCACCATCCCGAGCACGTTGCGCCTCACGGCGTCCACCACGACGGCCTTGCTGGCGTCGTGCGGCAGCACGTAGAGGCCGTACTCGGCCCCCTCGCGCAGCCAGACGCCGGTCCCGTCCGGCTGCACGCACAGGGCGAGGTAGCGCAGCGTCTGGGCCGTGCCGAAGAGGTCCCGGTCCTGGAACTCCATCAGCTTGCGCGGGCCGACCCGCACCGTGCGGAAGCAGTCGTCGCCCAGGAAGTCGATGAGCGCCCAGGGCGGCAGCCGCACCAGCGACCCGGCCCCGGCCTCCCACGCCTCGCGCGGGGAGAGCCGCACGGCCTTGTGGAAGCCCGGCGTCACGAGCGCACGGCGCGCCGGCTCCCTGCTGAACTCCGGCAGCTCGTCGATGTCCGACGCCGGCCTCCAGCCGGTCACGCCGTCGAAGCTCCACATCTCCTTCACGAAGCCCAGGTCGTCCCAGCCCTCGATCCGGTGGTCGTGCCGGCAGTCGATGATCTCGTAGAGCTCGAACATCAGGTTCCGGTAGAGGGCGAACGGCAGCGCGCCGCCGTAGTTCACCTGGTTCCGGATCGCCGGCGGGATGCGCTCGTAGGCGGCGAGGATCTTGTCCGCGTACGCCTCGAGGCCGAAGAGCGATTCGGGCTTCGACCCGTCCCGGCTGTTCCCGCCGGTCTGGCCCGGCAGGGCCGCAGCCGCGAAGTGCGGCAGACGGTGCAGCGACTCCAGCAGGGCCTTGGCCTTGAAGTTGCCGTGCCCCTGTCCCGGGAACGCGCCCTCGACGATCTGGCGCCCCTTGACGTCGGAGCGCCTGAACGTCACCCGCCCGCCGGTCGCGGCCTTGATCTTTTCGCACTCCTCCTCGGAGAGGGACGCCGTGCCGTGCTCGATCACGAAGACCGTCCCGTCGGGATGGTAGCCGTGGTTGCACAGGACGTCGCAGATCGTCGCCTTGAACAGGCCCTTGCCCAGCCCCTCGCGCGTCTTGTCGTCGCGCAGGATCTGGGGCTTCATGCCGTAGCTCACCAGGTGGGTGGTGAACCGGTCGATGCAGCGGTACTGCAGCGGCCTCACGAGGCGGGCGTTCACGCCGGGGACGGACACCAGGATGTCGTCCCACATGTCGTCGAACTGGTACTCCGCGGCGAAGCGCATCCCCACCCGCGTCGAGTAGACCGGCGGGATGAACTGGTCCGCGGCGACCGCGCCCACCCGGGCGGCGGCCTTCTCGTGGCTCGTGAGCGGGAACTTCCGCAGCATGGTCTCGTAGACCCAGCCGCGCGGGATCCAGTCCGCCGGACAGCGCACCGGAACCGCCACGCGCGGGAACTCCGCGCGCCACACGTCCCGCCAGTCTCCGACACCCACGATGTGGGAACCCGACCTCAAGTCCGCCAGCAAGGCCGCGTGGCCCCGGCGCGCGTTCCGCTGATTCCGCTCGACGTACGTCTTGAACGCCTCGCCCAGGGCGGAGTCGCCCTCGGGCCGGACGTGCGGCATCTTCGAACCGTTCACCAGGACGCGCCAGTTCCTGCCCGCGCGGACCCACTTGTAGTAGGTCCGCTGCACGGCGCGTGGGTTCTTCCACCCCTTCACGCCGGCGTGCAGCATGGACTGGTTGCGGCATTCCGCGAGCTTCGAGTCGGCACGGTCCACGGCTTCGCAAGCCTTCTGCCACTCCAGGACGGAGACGCGCTCCTCCACGGGCAGCATGGCGAACTCGACCGAGTTGACGAGTGTCGATGAGTCGTTCATCTTCGAGGCCCCGCTCCCTACTTGACCCCGTTGCTGTCGCGCTGGCGCAGCTCGGCCTTGATCTGCGAGACGACGAGCGTCAGGTCGGCCTGGACGAGCTCCAGCGTCTCGGTGTCCATCGTCTTCACGTTCCGGCCGCCCTCGGCCCAGTCGCGCACCTTCACGCCCAGCGAGACCGCGTACTGGCGCATCGTCTCGCGCTCCTCCTCCTTGGAGATGCGCGCCGGCTTCTTCGGCTCATCGGCCGTCGGCTCGTCGCCGGCCGCGTAGGAGACGATCGCGTTCACGATCCGGTTGTCGGCCGCGACCGCCTTCGACACGCCCGAGCAGGGACGCTCCGGCAGGGCCTTCCGCTCCGAGGGAGGGAGGGCGATCGTCTTCTTGAGATCCTCCACGTTGATGGACATCAGCTTCTCGTAGGCGCGGCCCGTCTCGGCCCCGACCATTGCAAGCCACTTGCCGGCGTTCTGCATGTACCGCTGCAGCGTACGCGCAGACTTGCCGGGGAACGCCTTCATCATCTCGCCCATCCACTGTCCGTGCGCGTTCAGCTCGCGGAAGTTCACGAGGCCGACGCCCGCGCGCAGCCGGCAGAAGTCGCCCAGCTCCGCGTTCGCCATGTCCTCGCGGATCTGGCGGACCATCCCCGCGTCGTCCATCATCACGTCCGGCGTGACCACGTCCGCGGACTGCTTCTTCACCAGGGCCTGCGCGGCCTCGACCGCGACGTTCTTCCTCTCCTTCACGATTCCGCTCCTTCCGTCTAGAGGTTCGACACCTTCGGCTCGACCGTGAGCCGCTCCGACTGCGAGATGCGCAGCCCCTTGAACGCCAGCTCGGAGTCCGAGAACCCGGCCGCCTTGATCGCGTCCTTGTCCAGGCTCTCCTTCACCCGCACGAACTGCTGCCAGCACGGGTCCGCCTTGCACGCGTCGACCTGCGCCTTCTCGTTCCACTTCGAGTTGAGCGCCGTCAGCGTCGGGTTCCCGAGGCGCAGGAAGTAGGTGCACAGCTCCGTCTCGCTCGTCTTCGCGCCGGCGGGGAACACCTCCTCGCGGTGCTGCTTCGCGTAGACGTCGGCGCGGGCCATGATGGCCTTAGCCTCCTCCGTCAGCGCCTGGATCTCGGGGTTCCGCTCGTCGAGGATCCTCTGGACCGCCTTGTCGCGGGCGACCTCCAGCTTCCGTACCTCGAGGATCTTCTCCGCGATCAGGTTCACGTCCGCCCGGAACTCCTCCAGGCTGCCGTAGGCCTCCGCCCTCAGTTTAGTCTTCGCCATGTTCTTCTCTCTCCTTCTTACAGTCCCACGTTGGAGCGCTTCACCCGAAGCTCCTCCAGCGTGAGGAAATTCCTGCGCGCCGGGTCGAACGGCCGGGCGCATCTCACGATCGGCCGCGCGTGGCGCTTCGCCGCGCCGTCCTCGCGGCTCGCGTAGGCCGCCAGCAGCGTGCCGTCGTCGATCAGGTAGTTCACCTGCCGGACCGACACGCCCAGGAACGCGGCGGCCTCCGGCACGCTGCACGACGCCTTGTTCGGAAGCCCCTCGTGCAGCGCGGCGACGGCGTCCGCCTGCGCCTTCGGCAGGACGGCGTCCTCGAATCCCGGTAATGTCTGCTGGGCGTCTTCCATCGCTCGCCCCCTAGACGGCCACGCCGCTGCGGCGCAGGAACCGGCGCAGCGCATCGCCGGGCTTGCGCTCCCCCGAGAGGACGCGGTGCAGATGCCCCGCGCTCACGCCGGCCGCCCGCGCGAGCCGCGTCTCGTTGATCCCGCTCCGCGACCTGCGGACGGCGCCCCTGACCTTCCCCGCGTTCTTCATTTCGGCCCCCAGCAGAGCAGCTTCTCCGCCTCCGCGACGATCTCCGCGCGGACATCTACGTCCATCCCATCCCCGCGCTCGGCCACGTCGATCAGCCTCTGGAGGGCCCGCTTCATCGGCTGGTGCTGCGCCAGCACCTGCGCGAGCCAGCTCGCGCGCCCGGCGCGCGCCGCGGCGACCGGGACGTACGTGCCGTCCGGCAGCACCCCGTTGACGCTGCCCCCCACCGCGGCGAACGTCCTGAAGTTCTCGCACCCGTACATCTTCATCGCCCGGCCTCCGCCTCCTCGGCCGTGTAGGCCGGCGCCCGCCCGTGCTCGGCGCACCACCGGTTGACCGCCTTTCGCGCCCAGGCGGCGTCGCCGCCCGCCGCGTCGATCTCGGCCTGGGCGTCGCGGCGCCCCTGCTCCCGCGCCCGCTCGATGCGTGCGTCGGACGTCGCGACCATCCACGCGAACGCCGCCAGCTCTGCGAACAGCAGGGCGCACAGGACCGCCCTGAAGACTGTGACCTTCATGCTGTCAGACATGACCTTCCTCCGTTTCGTTTCCGGCCGCGAGCTCGTGCGCCCTGAACATGTAGCACCCCGGCCAGGGACATTTGACGACATCCGCGCAGCGCTTCCAGCCGCCCGCCGCGCAGGCGGCCGGCGCGCACGGGCGCTCCGCGACCTGCCGCGCCGCCTCGACCGTGCGCGGCAGGAACATGGACGCGCCGCGCCGGCCGCACCTGCTGCAGACCTGGCGCGTCAGGTCGCGCGGCCCGTACAGGCACCTCCCGCACCGGTCCGGACCCGGCATCACGCCACCGCCTTCCCCTGGAGCGAGCGGATCGCGGCGCGCTGGCCGTGGATCTTCGCCTCCATCGACTTGTTCACCTCGCGCAGGCGGGCGTTCTCCCGGCGCAGATGGAGAACCTCGCTTCGGAACGCGCCGTCGACGTGCTCGTGGACGGCGTTCAGCTCGGCGAGCCCGGCCTCGATCTGCGAGACGATCCCGTGCAGCCCCATCCCGCGCAGCTGGTCCTTGACCGCGTCGAACCTCTCCTTCGGTGTCATCGCGCGAGCTCCTTCCCGGCCGCGCGGGCCTTCTTGGCGCGCCGGACGTCGTGGTAGGAGATCAGCGCGTTCACGGCGCCCGAGACCATCTTCTCCGTGGCGACCTTGCCGAGCTTCGTGTGCATGCTGGCAACCTCCTGGTAGTCGACGAAGATGCGGACGCTCGAGCACGCGCGCCCCTGCATGTCGGTGACGCTGTTGACCTGCACGCCGTAGACCCGCCCCCGGTGGTCCGCACGCTTCATGAGCAGACCCGGCAGGGACAACCGCTGCCATTTCACAGTTCCCGTATCGACCGCAGAATCTTCCCTCTCTGCATTCATCCCTCTCTCCTCCGTTTGTTGGATTACGTCTTTTGTGGTATCATGCGTAGCTGCGCCTTCACGGCGGCGAGCCTCTCCTTCGGTGTCATCGCGCGAGCTCCTTGACGATGTGCATTGCAAGGGACGCCATCTCGGTACTGATCTTCATGCCGCTCCCCAGGACGCCGACGACGATGGCCAGGTCCTCCATCTTTTCGTACAGCTTCTTCGGAACGGCGACCGTGTCGCCGGTGTCCGACGCGCCCGCGACTTCCGGATCGAAATCGAAGAAACTGCAGGACGCATCGCCGTCTATCCGACGCGTCAGACCGTCGATGCCGATGATCTGCAGGGCGCGGGTGAATTCATAGTAGGCACGCTCCGCGTGACGGACGGCGCGCTCGTTTCCGGCCGCATTGGCAATCTGAACCTGGTACTCGAGCTGCGCGATCTCGTCGTCCAGCGTCAGTGCAACCTTCCTCTCAACCTTCATCCCTCTCCTCCTCCGTTTGTGGGGTTACGTCTTTTGTGGTATCATGCGTA
>JAEDMN010000165.1 GCA_016302985.1 Kiritimatiellia bacterium
CTGGACGTGCGTGATGGCGGCCGTGAGGGTGGTCTTACCGTGGTCGACGTGGCCGATCGTACCGACGTTCACGTGCGGCTTACCGCCGCGATCGAATGTTTCCTTAGCCATTTTAGACTCCTGTGAGTTGTGGTTCTTGCGCTCGCCACTGGAGCCACCTAGCGGAATCGAACCGCCGACCTCATCCTTACCAAGGATGTGCTCTACCTACTGAGCTAAAGTGGCCCTTATTTTTGACAAGCCCGAATAGTATACCTAAGTCCCCGAGATGTGGCAAGGGGCAATTTCAGAAAAAATCAGCGGCCGAGCTCGGCCTTGAGCGCCTCCTCCGCGCGCCAGGCGTAGTACTTGCGCAGCTTCAGCTTGGCCGCGGCGGCGGCGTCGCAGAAGAACCAGCAGTCGGGGTGCATCTGGAGCGCGCTGGCGGTGCAGAACTGGGAGACGCCGCCTTCGACGGCGCCCTTCACCGCGTCGGCCTTGTTGGCGCCGAACGCGAGTAGCACGACGCGGCGGGCCTCCATGATGGAGCCCACGCCCATCGACAGGGCCTGCTTCGGCACGTCGGCGGCCTTCTTGAAGAAGCGCGCGTTGTCCTTGATCGTCTGGGGGGTCAGGGAGACGATGCGCGTGCGGCTCGCGAGGGAGCTGCCGGGCTCGTTGAACGCGATGTGGCCGTCGGAGCCGATGCCGAGCACCTGCAGGTCGATGCCGCCCGCCTTCCTGATCGCGGCCTCGTAGGACGCGACCTCCTTGCGCCAGTCCTCGGCGAGGCCGTTCAGGACGTGGGTGTTCTTCTTCGCGATGTCGATCGAGTCGAAGAGGTTCTTGTCCATGAAGTAGCGGTAGCTCTGGTCATGGGTCGGGGGCAGGCCCCAGTACTCGTCGAGATTCCAGCTCTTCACGGTCTTGAAGCTGACCTTGCCGGCCTTGTTGTCGGCGATGAGGCACTTGTACATCTCGACGGGCGTGGAGCCGGTCGCGAGGCCGAGCACGGCCTTCGGATTGGCCTTCACGCACGCGGACACGAGGTCGGCGGCCTTGCGGCTGGCCTCTTCCTTCGTCTTGCAGATTACGATTTCCATTTGCGCACCGCTTTCTGTTGAATGGTTTACGGTAAAAGTCGAAAGACCGGAACGTCCGGTCACTGTCCGCGGATCGCCCGGAGCATCGCCGCGCGGTCGGCGCCGACGCCCGTCCAGAGCTCGAAGGACTTCGCGCCCTGGCCCACGAGGAACTCGAGCCCGTCGGACGCGTCCGCGCCGGCGGCCTTCGCGGCGGTCGCGGTCGGCGGGTAGTGGACCGTCGGGACGATGTCGAGCACGAACTGGCCGGGGTGGAAGGCGGACGGCGGGAGCGCGCTGGGCTCCCCTTCGTGGAGCCCCATCGGCGTCGCGTTGACGACGATCTCCGCCGATTCGGCGGCCCGGCCCCAGAGCGCCTTCGAGGCGTCCAGGTCGGCGCCGCACACGCCCGCGCCCGGCGCCTTCTCCGGCACCGGCAGCAGCGCCGTCACCTCGGTGCCCGTGCCGAGCGCCCGCAGCTTGTCGGCGAGGGACGAGATCCGGGGCGCGTCGAGGTCGGCGACCGTGAGGGACGCGGCCTTCTCGTAGCAGCACGCCGTGGCGAGGGCGCTGCCCGCGCCGCCGCAGCCGACGATGAACACCTTCTTCCCCGCGAGCGCGTAGCCATGCGCGGCCAGGCCCGTGACGAAGCCGATGACGTCCGTGTTGTAGCCGGTCAGCGTGCCGTCCTGCTCGAACTTGATCGTGTTGCAGGCGCCGTAGCGCGTCACGCTCTCGTCCACGTGGTCGAGCAGCGGGATGACCGCGAGCTTGTGCGGCACCGTGACGTTGAGGCCCGAATAGCCCTCGTCGCGCTTCGCGCGGACGAAGGACGCGACGTCCTCCGGCGCCACGTCGAACTTCTCGTAGGTGGCGTCGAAGCCGATCGACGCGAAATTGGCCGTATGCATCTTCGGCGACAGCGAATGCGCCACCGGATGCCCGATCACCGCGAACTTGAGCGTTGCCACGCCTCTTCTTCCTCCTTACTTGCGGTTCGCGCGGCGGCACGTGACCTCGATCACGTTGACCTGGTTGCGCAGCTGCAGGATGATCTGGTTGATGACGCGGTCGTCCCCGAGGACGTCGATCTTCATCCGGGACACCGTACCGTCCTCGGTCGGGCCGACGCTCAGCGTCTGGATGTTGTAGCCGCGGCCGGAGATGAGCCCGACGATGCGCGCGAGCACGCCGGGGCGGTTCTCCACGAAGCAGTTGAGTCTGTGCAGTTCTTCTTTCATGAAAAGATCATCCCTTCCACCGGCTGGCCGCCCGGCTGCATCGGATACACGTTGGCGCGCGGCTCGACGATCACCTCGACGAACGTCGTGCGCGCGGACTTGACCGCCTTGCGCAGCGTCGGCTCGAGCTTCGCGGGGTCGATGACCCGGTAGGTCTCGGCGCCATGCGCGTCGGCGAGCTTGACGAGGTCGGGCAGGTAGTCGTACTTCAGGTCCTGCTCGAGGCGCTCGTTGGGGAGGCGCCCCTTCACCGTGAGGATGGAGCCGGAGTAGCGCTTGCCGTAGAACAGCTCCTGCCACTGGCGCACCATGCCCAGGCATCCGTTGTTGATCACGACGAAGGTGATCGGCAGCTTGTGCTCGACGGCGACAACCATCTCCTCGAAGGTCATCTGCGCCCCGCCGTCGCCGCACACGCACACGACCTTGTGGTCGGGCTTGCCGAACGCCGCGCCGATGGCCGCGGGGATGCCGAAGCCCATCGTGCCCATGCCGCCGGAGGACAGGAAGTGGCGCGAGTGGGTGTGGCGGAAGTACTGGGCGCACCACATCTGGTGCTGGCCGACGTCCGTCGCGAGGATGGCCTCGCCGTTCGTGGCGCGGTCGATCGCCTCGACCACGCTCTGCGGCATGATCACGTTGTCGTGCATCGGACGGTAGGCCATCGGGCGCTGCTTCCACCATTCGGCGATCTGCGCGAGCCAGGCGTCGTGGGTCGCCGGCTTCACGCGCGAGTCGACCGTCGTGAGCACGTCCTTGACGTCCGCCACGATGCCGAGGTGGACGCGCACGTTCTTGCCGATGGACGCCGGGTCGCAGTCCACATGGACGATCTTCGCCTTCTTCGCGTACGCGGCGAGCTTGCCGGTCACGCGGTCCGAGAAGCGCGCGCCCAGCGCGACGATCAGGTCCGCCTGGTTGATCGCGTAGTTCGCCGCCGCCGTGCCGTGCATGCCCGCGAGGCGCAGCGAAAGCGGGTCCGTCTCCGGGAAGGCGCCGAGGCCCATGAGCGTCGTCGCCACGGGGATCTGCGCCTTGCGCGCGAGCTTGGCGACCTCCTTCGCGGCGCCCGACGCCAGCACGCCGCCGCCCGCGTAGATCACGGGGCGCTCGGCCTCGTTGATGAGCTTCGCGAGGCGCGCGAGCTGGCCGGCCGTCGCCGTGGACTCCGGGTGGTAGGCGCGCAGCGAGACGCGCTCCGGGTACTCCGCGGCGGTGAGCGCCCTCTGCACGTCCTTCGGCACGTCGATGACGACGGGGCCCGGCTTGCCGTGCGTGGCGATGTAGAACGCCTCGGCCACGACCTCGGGGATCTCGTCCGCGCTCTGCAGCAGGAAGCTGTGCTTGGTGACCGCGCGGCAGATGCCGCTCATGTCCGCCTCCTGGAACGCGTCCGTGCCGATCTGCCCGAGCGGGACCTGGCCCGTGATGCACACGAGCGGCACGCCGTCCATGTTCGCGGTCGCGAGGCCGGTGACCGTGTTGGTCGCGCCGGGGCCGGACGTCACGAGGCAGACGCCGGGGCGTCCCGTGGCGCGCGCGTAGCCGTCGGCCATGTGCACGCTGCCCTGCTCGTGGCGGCCGAGGACGAACTGGAACGGCGCCTCGGGGAAGCAGTTGAATATGTCCAGGACCGTGCCGCCCGGATATCCGAACAGCACCTCCGTGCCGGCCTTCGCCAGCGCGTCCACCAGCGCCTGCGCGCCCGTCTTCTCTTCTTTCTTCTTCATCTCTTGTCCAGGTTCTGCCTCAGCCAGGCCTGCGCATTGCGGTCGCCGCGCGCCGCGCGGGACCGTATCTTCCACTCGACCGCGAGGCGTTCGTCCGCCTCCACGCCCGAGCCCCTCTCATAGCATGTCGAAACGTTCTCCATCGCCGGCGGGTATCCCGCGCCGGCCGCCCGCATGAACAGGCGGAAGGCGCGCCGCGGGTCGGCCGCCACGCCCTCGCCCTTCCAGAGCGCCACGCCGAAGACGTTGATCGCCTCCACGCATCCGCCCTCCGCGGCCTGCTCGAGCAGGCCCGCCGCCGTCTTCAGGTCGACCTCGGTCCCCTCGCCGCGCCGCAGCGCCAGCGCGTAGTTGAACTGCCCGAAGGGGTTCCCGTAGCTCGCCGACTTCGCGAACCACTTCGTCGCGAGCGGGAGGTTGCGGTCGACCACCACGCCGTCCCGGAAGAAGGCGCCGATGTTGTTGATGGCCTCGGGATGCCCCTTCTCGGCCGCCGCGCGGAAGCACGCGAACGCGCGCGCGTCGTCGCGGGGCACGCCCAGGCCGCGCCAATGGCACATGCCGAGGTTGTAGAGGCCGTTCGCGTCGCCCTTCCCGGCCGCGGACTTGAAGTAGCCGTGCGCCTCCGCGAGCGCCCGCTCGACCTCGTTCGAGGACGCGCCGCCCGCCACCGCCCGGGAGAAGACGAACGAGCCCCACGCGTTCTCCGCCTGGATGTTGCCCGCGTCGGCCGCGCGCCGCAGGAGGTTCGTGCTGCCCGAGTCCAGCGACAGCAGGTAGAGCGCCATCGGGTTCCCGTTCGACTCCGCGATCTGCCGGATCGGCCCCCGGTAGGTCTCGAGGTAGCGCCGCCGCGTCTCCTCGTCGAGCCGCGCCGCCGGCGGGCAGTCCTTCTCGCGGGAGACGAGCGCCAGCACGAACGCGTAGAGCGCGCGGCCCGCGCGCGCCTGCTCGGCGACCTCCTCCGCGGCCTGCGCGTAGCCCCGGGGCGACCCCGCGGCGCGCGAGTTCAGCAGCCGCAGCACGGCGTTGGGCGACGCGTCCTCCGCCGGCGCCGGTCCGGCGAAGGCGCAGCACGCGGCACACGCGGCGAGAAGGATTCCTGCGAGACGTCCGTCCATGCCCATCCCCTACGCCTTCGCCCGTTCGCGCGGCGACAGCATCGCGGACGAGACCGGCATCGCGGCGCCCACGATCGGCATGCCGCGGTTGCGCCAGGTCTTGCGCGCCGCGCACACCGTCAGCGTGCGCCCGGCCGTCCCGAACCGCCACCAGGCCGGGCGCCGCAGCCCGACCATGTCGAAGCCGTCGCGGAGCAGCTCGTACACCGCGCGCGCCGTCCAGCCGCGTCCGTCCGACGACTCCTCCACCGTGAACACGAGGCAACCGCCGCCCTGCAGCACGCGGTGCGCCTCGCGCACGAGCGTCTCCATGCGCGGACGCGAACCGTCCAGCATCGCGTGGCCCAGCAGCACGACCTCGAACTGGTGGTCCTCGAACGGCAGCTCCCCGCAGGAGCCCAGGGCCAGCACCGTCTTCGGGTCCAGCGCCGACGCGGCGGCCTCGCGGGCCGACGCGTCGGCCTCGACCGTCATCCACACGCCGCCGTGCGCCGTGCGGATGTGGCGGGAGGTCCCGGCGTCCGCGAACCCGACGTCCACGCCGGCGCGGACGCGCGCATAGCGCGCGCCCAGCTCGGCCAGCGTGGCCGCCGTGCATCTGTCCGGCCTAGAGCTCAAGGGGCGTCTCTTCCCGCGTCGCGAGGTCCTTGAGCTTGGCCCGGCCCGCCGCGACGTCGTCGGGGCCGAGGAACACCGCCTTCGCGCAGGAGCTCGCCCCGGCGCGGGAGAAGAACTGCTTCGGCTTCGCCTTGCGCAGCGCGAGGTTGACGATCTCGCCCTCCGCGCGCAGCTTCGCCGCGAGGGCCAGCGCCGCGTCGCGCTGCTCCGGGAACATCCAGCCCACGTACACGCCGCGCTTCGGCGCGGCCGCGTCGGCGCCGAGGCGCGCCTTCAGGAGCTCCGTCACGACCACGTCGCCGAACCCGAGGCCCACGGCCGTCGCGGGGTCGCCGCCGATCGTCGTGAGCAGGTTGTCGTAGCGCCCGCCGCCGAAGATCGCGCGGAACTCGCGCTGCGCGTCGAAGCACTCGAAGACGATGCCCGTGTAGTAGCTGAGGCCGCGGATGACGGAGATGTCGAACTCGAGGCACTCCGCGAAGCCCGCGATGCCCGCGAGGCGGAAGAGCTCGCGCAGCTGCGCGACCGCGGGCGAGCCGGCGCCCGCGAGCGCCTCGGCGGCGTCGAGCGTCTTCAGGTCCATGATCGCGAAGGTCGCCTTCACGCCCGCGTCGTCCACGCCCCCGTCGCGCAGCATCGCCGCGATCTCCTCGTCGGGCATCTTGCCGCGCTTGTCGAGCGCCAGGAAGACCTGCGCGTGCAGCGCCGCGGGGATGCCGCTCGCCGCGAGCAGCTCGGAGAGGAGCGCGCGGTTGGAGACGTGCACGCGGAAGTCGGCGTTCGTCAGGCCCATGCGGCGGAGCGCGTCGCACGCCGCGCCCAGCACCTCCACCTCCGCGAGCACGCTCTCCTCGCCCACGATGTCGCAGTTCCACTGGTAGTGCTCGCGCTTGCGGCCCTTCGTCATGCGCTCGTAGCGGAAGCACTGCGCGATCGTCGTCCACTTGATCGGGAACGCGAGGGAGCCCTGGCGCTGCGCGACCATGCGCGCGAGCGTGGGCGTCATCTCCGCGCGGAGCGCGATGTGGCGGTCGCTCTTGTCGCGGAAGTGGTAGATCTGCTCGCCCACCTCCTCGCCGGCCTTGCGCGCGAGGAGCTCGTAGCTCTCCACGACGCACGCGTCGTACGGCTCGAACCCGGCCGCCTCGCCGGCCGCGCGGAACGCGTCGAACACGCGGTTCCGCCACACCATGTCCTCGGGGTAGAAGTCCCGCATCCCGCGGGGCGCCTCGAAACTGATCTTCGTCTGCTCTTCCATCGCTCTCTTCCGTTGAGGCGGTCCTCAGACCGCCAGCAGCTCCCGGATCGCGGCCACGGCGTCCGCCGGGGCGACGATCTTCATGGCCTCCTTCGGGTCGCGGCGCGCCTTCACCTCGACGCCGCCCTTCGCCAGGCCCTTCGCGCCGACCACCACGCGCACCGTGAAGCCGATGAGGTCCGCGTCCTTGAACTTGACGCCGGGACGCTCCTCGCGGTCGTCCACGATCACGTCCACGCCCTGCGCCTCGAGGCCGGCCTCGAGCTCCTCCGCGACCTTCGCCACGGCCGCGTCCTTCGGGTCGAGCAGGTCGATCACGACCTGGAACGGCGCCACGCTCGCCGGCCACACGATGCCGTCCTTGTCGTGGCTCTGCTCGATCACGGCCTGCACGGTGCGGCTCACGCCGATGCCGTAGCAGCCCATGACCATGACCTTCTCCTTGAGGTCGTCCGTCTTGTAGACGGCGTTGAAGGCGTCCGTGTACTTCGTGCCGAGCTTGAAGACGTGCCCGACCTCGATGCCGCGCTTGATGACCATCGGCTT
>JAEDMN010000009.1 GCA_016302985.1 Kiritimatiellia bacterium
TCCATGCAGAACCAGGAAGTCTACGACGAACTGATGGCCAAGTTCGAAAAACTCTACGGTGTGAAGCCCGCGGCGGTGGCGTATGCCCCTGGGCGCATCGAGGTGCTCGGCAACCACACCGACTACAACGAGGGCTTCGTCTTTTCGGCGGCCATCGACAAGGGGACGTTCTTCGCGGTCGCGCCGTCGGCCGACACGACGTGTACCCTCACGGCGGGCGACTTCATGGAGACGGTCTCGTTCGACATTTCAGATGTCCGGCCCGCGAAGGAGATGACGTGGCAGAACTACGTGACGGGCACGTTCAACTGGCTCTTCGACGACGAGCCCGCCAAGGCGGGCAAGGGCTGGAAGGGCATGTTCCTCGGCAACATCCCGCTCGGCGCGGGCCTCTCCTCGTCCGCCGCGCTTGAGATGTGCACGGCCCTCGCGCTCTGCAAGCTCTACGGCATCGAGAAGGACAAGACCACGCTCGCGAAGATTGGTCAGAAGGCGGAGCACACGTTCGCCGGCTGCCCGTGCGGCCTCCTCGACCAGGCCTCCTCGCTCTACGGCAAGGAAGGCGCCCTCGTGAAGAGCGACTTCCGCTACTGCCAGTTCGAGAACGTCGACCTCGGCCCGACGGTCGCGTTCATGATGGTCAAGTCCAACGCCAAGCACGCCCTCGTCGACGGCGCCTACGCCTGCCGCCGTCAGGCGTGCGAGGACGCGGCGAAGTACTTCGCGGGCGTCCTGAAGCACCCGGTCACGCATCTGCGCGATGTCTCCTGCGCCGAGTGGATCCTCTACCGTGGCGGCCTTTCCGAGACGACGGCCAAGCGCGCGATCCACCCGATCGGCGAGGACGAGCGTGTGCTGCGCGGCGCGGAGCTGCTGGAGAAGGGCGACCTCGCCGGCTTCGGCTCGCTCATGTTCGACTCCCACGAGTCCAGCCGCAACTGGTTCGAGAACTCCTGCGCCGAGCTCGACACGATCGTCGACTCCGCGAAGAAGATCCCGGAGGTCCTCGGCGCCCGTCTCTCCGGCGGCGGCTTCGGCGGCTCCTGCTGCCTGCTCGTCAAGCCCGAGGCGGCGGACAAGATCGCGGCGCAGATCACGGCCGACTACAAGGCCGTCTACGGCGACGAGCCGACCTGCGCGCTGATCAAGCCCAGCGAGGGCGCGCACCTGGTGTGACACGGCGACGGGATCCCCTAGATGGGCTAGCGGGTCTAGAACGTCTAGGGGCTCTAGTTGATCCAGCGGATAAATGCTACTAAAAACTACTAAAGGAAAACAAAAATGGCTAACGAAAACAAGGGCAACGTGCTCGCCATCGGCGTCTGCTTCGCCCTCTTCTTCATGATCGCGTTCGTGACGAACTTCGCCGGCGCGATGGGCCCGATCCTCAAGAACCAGTTCGGCGCGTCCAACATGGCGTCCCAGCTGGGCTCCGCCGCGAACTTCTTCGCCTACTTCTTCATGGGCATCCCCGGCGGCCTGATCCTCAAGCGCAAGGGCTACAAGTTCACGTCGATGCTGGCGGCCGCGGTCGGCTTCCTCGGCGTCGGCGTGCAGCTCGCGGCCGCCTACTGCGGCAAGGGCAGCGCGTTCACGGTGTACGTGACGGGCGCGTTCATCGCCGGCTTCTCGATGTGCCTGCTGAACCTCGTCGTCAACCCGCTGCTGAACACGCTCGGCGGCGGCGGCAACAAGGGCAACCAGCTCGTCCAGTTCGGCTGCTCGCTGAACTCGATCGGCGCGACGCTCTCCCCGATGATCCTCGGCTGGCTCGTCGGCGGCGAGATCGCCAAGGCCAACGTCGGCCAGGCGGTGCCGGCCCTCGTGATCGCCATGGCGATCTTCGCGGTCGCGTTCGTCGTGATCGCCCTCTCGAAGATTCCCGAGCCGCACCTGGAGACGGCCGAGGAGAAGGCGAACCGCACGTCGGTCGTGGCCGACATCGCGGCGACGCTCAAGTTCCGCCACTTCACGCTCGGCGCGCTCGCGATCTTCATGTACATCGTCATCGAGTCCGGCATTCCGAACATGGCGATGCTCTACATGACGGCCGAGAAGATCGGCGACAAGGCCAACCCGGCCTTCGTCGGCGCGGCGGTCGCCGGCAGCGTCTGCGGCTTCTACTGGTTCTGCATGATGATCGGCCGTCTGCTCGGCGGCTTCATCGGCGGCAAGGTCTCCTCCCGCATGCAGATCACGGTCTGCTCCTCGCTCGGCATCGTCCTCATGCTGGCGGCGATGTTCGCGCCGGTCCAGATGGTCACGATCGCCGGCAAGTCCTTCCCGCTCGCGATGGTGTTCATGGTCCTCTGCGGCCTCTGCACGTCCGTCATGTGGGGCGGCATCTTCAACATGGCGGCCGAGGGCCTGGGCAAGTACGTCCCGATGGGCGCGGGCATCTTCATGGCGATGGTCGTCGGCGGCCTGATGCTGCCGATCCAGGGCTACCTGGCCGACAAGATCGGCTTCCTGAACAGCTACTGGATGACGATCGCCCTGCTCGCCTACGTGCTCTTCTACGCGCTGATCGGTTCCCGCGTCGCGAAGAAGTAATCCAGCGGGTCGCCGTCCCCGAGACGGGACGGCGACCACGGGAAGGAGAAACACCATGAAGCTCAAGAAGTCTACCGATACCGCTTCGGCGGCGATGCCCGAGACCCTGGCCCCGCTTCCGGGCGTCGACCTGGGCGCGATGGCCACGGCCGACCAGCCCTCCGGCATGAGCAAAATCGCCGCGGCGCTCGCGCTCGTCTGCACGCTCGCGTCGATCGTCATGCTCGGCCTCGTCGCGTGGATGATGTACATGAACCTGGAACTCATCCAGGACGTGTAATCGTCGAGGACAGTCGCATGACCGACATCATGAAGTCGCCGCGCGCGCGCGCGGCCGTTCTTCTGGCGCTGGACGAGGACCTCGGGTCCTCGTCCAATGTCCGTTTTACCCGCCGGTGCGACGCGACGAGCGAAGCGCTGGTCGACCCGAAGGCGAAGGCCGTCGGCGAGATCTACTCGCGCGTTCCGTGCACCGTCGCCGGCGCGACCGTCGCCGCCGCGGTCCTCAAGGCCGTGGACAAGTCGATCAAGGTGACGATCGTGAGGCCGGACGGCACACAGGTCAAGCCGAACGAGACGATCCTCCAGTTCTCCGGCAAGGCCCGCAGCATCCTCGCGGCCGAACGCACCGCTCTCAACTTCATGCAGCGCATGTCCGCCACCGCGACGCTCACGCGCAAGTTCGTCGACGCGACGAAGAAGTGGGGCACGCTCATCCTCGACACGCGCAAGACCACCCCCGGCCTGCGCGTCTTCGAGAAGTACGCCGTGACCTGCGGCGGCGGCACGAACCACCGCATGGGCATGTACGACCGCGTGCTGATGAAGGACAACCACCGCCGCCTCTGGAAGGGCGGCAACCCCGACGAACTCGACCAGGCCGTGCTGGCCGCCCGCAAGGCGTTCCCGAAGCTCGAGGTCGAGATCGAGGTGGAGTCCATCCGCGAATGCGAGAGCGCGCTCAAGGCCGCGCCCGAGTGGATCATGCTCGACAACATGTCCTGCGCGGACATGAAGAAGTGCGTGAAGCTCTGCAAGGGCATCTCCAAGACCGAGGCCTCGGGCGGCATCACGCTCGACCGCGCGAAGGAAGTGGCCGCCACGGGCGTGACCGCGATCTCGCTCGGCTGCCTGACGCACAGCCAGGGGTCCGTGGACCTCACGCTGGAGTGGAAGGCCGTCTAAGGGGAAGGTCTCCGCCGACATGCGCATCGGCCTTTTCGGCGGCAGCTTCAACCCCATCCATTCGGGGCACCTCGGCATCGCCGAAAGGGCGGTGCGCGACCGGTGCCTCGATTTGCTTTACTTCATCCCCGCGAAGGTGAATCCCTTCAAGGTGGGCGCGAGCGGGACGGACGTCGCGGGCGGTCTGCCGGACGACGTCCGCTGGGACCTCGTCACGCGCGTCTGTGCGCTGAACCCGAAGTTCCGTCCCTGGGACATCGACCTGAAGCGCGCCGACGGCCCCTCCTACGCGATCGACACCGTGCGCGCCGCGCGGATCCTCCACCCCGGTGCCGAGCTGTTCTGGCTCATCGGCGAGGACAACGTCGCCGACCTTCCGCGCTGGAAGGACTGGGACACGTTGCAGACGCTCGTGCAGTTCGTCGCCTTTCCGCGCACGCCGGAATCCTCGACGGAAATCCGCCGCCGCCTCGTCGCCGGCGAATCCATCGCGGACCTTGTCCCACCCTGCGTGGCGGCGCGCCTCACGAAGGAGAATGTCCATGTCAGCCCAATCCACAGGTAGGGCGCGACGTCCCGTCGCGCCGGATCGTCCGACTGCGCATGCGCGCCTCCATTTTGTCGTCACGGCCGGTCCGACACGGGAGCATCTCGACCCCGTGCGTTTCCTTTCCAATCCCTCGACGGGACGCATGGGCTTCGCCGTCGCACGCGCCGCGCGCGCGGCCGGCCACGACGTCACGCTGGTCGCCGGTCCCGTCTCCCTGAAGACGCCGAAGGGCGTGGACCGCGTCGACGTCGTCTCCGCGCGCGACATGCTCGCGGCCGTGCTGGACGCGTTGAAGGTTCAGGAGTTGAAGGTTGAGGGTTCGCGACCTTCCAATCAAACAATCAAGCAATCCAACGAATCAAAAAATCAGCCCGTCGTCCTTGTCATGACGGCGGCGGTGGCGGACTGGCGTCCCGCGGACTGCGCGCCGCAGAAGCTCAAGAAGGGCGAAATGTCCGGCACGCTCCAGCTCGTCCGCAACCCCGACATCCTCAAGACCATCAACGAACGGCTCGGAAACGCATGCGGGGCGTCCTCGCCCCGCCGTGCCCCGACGCGGGACGCGTCGGATACGTCTTGCCCCCCGTCCCGTTCGCTTGTCCGCATCGGCTTCGCCGCGGAGACGGGGGCGCCCGTCGCGGAGGCCGCGCGCAAGTGCCGCGAAAAGGGACTGGACCTCGTCGTCGGAAACGACGTGACGGCGAAGGGCTGCGGCTTCGGCACGACGACGAACCGCGTGACGTTCGTGCATCCGGACGGCGCCGCCGAGCCGCTGCCGCTGATGTCCAAGGACGCCGTCGCGCGCCGCATCGTCCGCTTCGCGGAACGCATGGCCGCATTGCGCGTTTCCACTTGATTGTGGTATCATTCACGGCAGAGAGTGAAAACCGGGGGCCGATATGAGAAAAATGATGGGAGCTTCCGCGCGCGCGCGCGGTCCGTCAATCATCTGTGGCGAACCTGTGCCGGGCGGCGATTGACAAACGAAAGGAACACGCACATGAAGACGTCGATTCTCCTTCTCGCCCTCGTGGCCACCCTTGGCGCGTCCGCCGCCTATCCCGCGCCGTGGGGCGCGAAGGCGGACACGCCCGCCGAAAAGGCCGCGATCACGGAACGCTGCTGGGCGCACGACACGTCGAAGGACGTGAAGATCTGGCCGGACGGGAAGACGCCGCTCAAGGTCTCCGACAAGCCGATGAAGTTCCTCGAGCACGAGCTCAACCAGAGCAATGTCGTGATCACGGACATCAACGAGCCGCAGTTCACGCTCTTCCCCGCGAAGGGCGACGGTCCGAAGCCGGCCGTGGTGATCCTGCCGGGCGGCGGCTACTGGCAGCTCGGCTGGAACAAGGAGGGCACGGAGATCGCGGACTGGCTGAACGCGAACGGATTCACCGGCGTCGTGCTCCTGTACCGCGCGCCGAACCAGCGCGACGCGGCGCTCTGCGACGTGCAGCGCACGATCGGCCTCCTCCGCCGCGACGCGGCGAAGTACAACGTCGACCCGAAGCGCATCGGCGTGATCGGGTTCTCCGCGGGTGCGAACCTGGCCGTGCGCGCGGCGACGAACTGGCGGAAGCGCCTCTACGAGCGCGTCGACGACGCGGACGACCAGAGCTGCCGTCCCGACTTCCAGATGCCGATCTATCCGTGGGACCTCTTCCCGAAGAACCTGCGCAAGGACAAGCTGCCGCTCGTGCTGAAGCCGGACTACCCCGTCGACCAGGAGACGCCGCCCGCGTTCATCATGCAGGCTCAGGACGACTTCTGCATGGTCGAGACGGCGGTCGGCTACTACCTCGCGCTGCAGAAGGCCGGCGTGAAGAGCGCGCTGCACGTCTATCCGTCCGGCGGACACGGCTACGGCCTCCGCCGCCTCGGCACGCCGTGCGACGTCTGGAGCGACGCGGCGGCGGACTGGCTGAAGGGCATTCGCTGAGAAGGGGATACGGAAGATGAAAGGGCTTTGGGCACTGGTCTGCGCCGCGGGGGCGCTGGCCGCGTGGGGCGGACTGAAGGAGCTGCAGCAGGCGCCGTGGATCGGCGACGGGCGGCCGACGTTCACGGACGAGGCGGACTTCTACGGCGAGGAATGCGCGCCGCAGTTCAAGGCCGAGTTCACGCTGCCGCCGGGCGACGGGGACGTCGTCGTGACGGTCGCGTGCGCGGGCTACTGCGAGGTCCGCTTCAACGGACGGCACCCCGTGCAGAAGCCGGCGCTGATGCCGCTGTGGAGTCCGTTCGACAAGAGCGTCTACACGGAGAAGCTCGTGTTCCGCGGCGAGGCGCGCCGGGCGCATCCGCAGAAGAACACGCTGAGCGTCACGCTCGGCAACGGCTTCTACAACCTGCCGCCGCTGCGTTTCTGGGGGCACCACTGCTTCCGGAAGGAACTGGCGCACGGGCGTCCCTGCTTCAAGGTCGAGGTGGCGGGCGCGAAGGAGCCGCTGAAGTGGCGCTGGCGCAACTCGCGCATCACGCGCAACAGCGTGTACCTCGGCGAGGAGTTCGACTGGGCGCGCGACGAGGATGCGACGTGGAAGCCCGTGGCCGAGGTGGCGGGACCGAAGGGCGTGCTGCGTCCGCGCGTCGCGCCGCCGACGATCATGTGCCCGAGCGTGCCCGGCAAGTCCCGCTGGCTGAAGGAGGGATCGGTGCAGGTCGTCGACTTCGGCGTGAACATGACGGGCATCCCGCGCTTCCTCTTCGTCGGGCAGAGGAAGGGGACGAGAATCGAGATCGTCTACGGCGAGCGGCTGAACGCGGACGGGTCCGTGAACGTGCTCACGCAGACGGCGGGGCAGATCAAGCGCGGCCAGGGCGGTCCGGGCGCGCCGCAGGTGGCGTGCCAGCGCGACACCTACGTGGTGGGCGGGCGCGACTGCAAGGGGCCGTTCCACGGCGGAGAGGTGTTCTCGCCGCACTTCACGTGGCACATCTGCCGCTATGCCGAGGTGCGGGGCTGCGACCGCCTGCTGGAGGGCCCGTGCAGCGCCGAGATGCAGCCGATCGTCCCGGCGCTCCGCGAGGAGATCCGCGCGGCGAAGTACCGTCCGCGCAATCCCGACTTCGCGCGCATCCACGAGATCTGCAGACGGACGTTCCTCGCGAACGCGATCGGCGGCGTGCAGAGCGACTGCCCCGGCCGCGAGCGTCTCGGCTACGGCGGGGACATCGTGGCGACGTGCGAGGCGTACATGATGAACTGGGACATGGGCGAGTTCTACCTCAAGACGCTGCAGGACTTCGCGGACGAGGCGGCGGACGACGGCTGGCTCACGGAAACGGCGCCGTACGTCGGCATCGCGGTGAAGGGTTTCGGCGGCCGGTCGGGCCCGATCTCCTGGACCGTCGCGGTGCCCGTGCTGATGGACGCGCTCATCCGCCACTACCCGGACCTGAAGGACCGCGCGCTCGCGTTCTATCCCGTCTGCGCGCGTTACGCGCGGATGGTGGACGCGAAGTGCCCGGACGGCATCGTGCCGCAGTGCATCGGCGACCACGAGGCGCTCGCGCGCGCGCCGGACGAGGTGACGGCGACGGCGCACTGGCACCAGTTCGCCTCGCTCACGGCGAAGTTCGCGGGGATGTTGGGTAAGAACGACGAGGCGAAGGAGTTCGCCGCGCTCGCGGCGAAGATCCGCGCCGCGTTCGCGGCGAAGTTCGTGAAGGACGGCATCGTCGCGAACGGCACGCAGTCCGCGCAGGCGATCGGCCTCTACCTCGGCCTCGTGCCGGCGGAACAGGTTCCCGCGGCGGAGGCCGCGCTCGTGAAGGCGCTCGAGGCGACGGGATTCGGACCGACGACCGGCATCTTCTCGACGCGCTACATGTTGATGTACCTCTCGGAGCACGGGAAGCGCGACTGCGCCGAGAAGATCGTGCTGCACAAGGGCTTCCCGGGCTGGCTGCACATGCTCGATCAGGGCGCGACCACGCTCTGGGAGACCTGGAAGGAAAGCGACGACGTCTACTCCAACTGCCATCCGATGTTCGGCAGCGTGGACGAGTGGCTGCTCCGCTTCGGACGCTGAGGTAGGGCGCGATGTCCCATCGCGCCGTGGATGAAAAATGGTAGGGCGCGATGTCCCATCGCGCCGCGGACGAAACAATGGTAGGGCGCGATGTCCCATCGCGCCGCGCCGAATGAAAGACGAAGGAGAACCGACGTGAAACGTTTCCTGAAACTGTCGCTGCTGCTGGCGGCGACCGTGCTCGCCGCGCTGCCGATCGAGGCCGCGCGCCGACACCGCAAGTCCCAGGACCCGGTCCAGCAGCCCGCGCCGCAGATCCAGGTGCAGACCGCGCCGGCCCCGGAGGCGCCGAAGCCGGCGATCCAGGTGAGCACGGCTCCCGCGCCCGCGAAGCCCGTCATCCAGGTCGGCGCCAGGCCGGTCGCGGCGCCGGCCGCCCCGAAGGTCGTGCGCGACGGCGAGTACACGGACAAGGACCACATCTGCTGGTACATCGTCGCGTTCGGCGCGCTGCCCCGGAACTTCATCACGAAGAACGAGGCGCGGCGGCTGGGCTGGCAGGGCGGTCCGGTCGAGCCCTACGCGCCCGGCAAGTCCATCGGTGGCGACCGCTACGGCAACTACGAGGGCACGCTGCCGGCGGGACGCTACCGCGAATGCGACGTCGACACGAAGGGGCGTCCGCGTGGCGCGAAGCGCATCGTCTTCTCCGACGACCGGCGCGTATACTACTCGGACGACCACTACCGGACCTTCAAGCAGATCCATTGAGGGATTGCTTGATTGTCCGATTGCTTGATTTCGGAATCGCTGATTGGCGGGAGAGAACATGAGAAGAAGGAAGTTCACGATCGACCTGGGCCCGAAGGCGGACACGCTGCACAAGACGCTGCGGAAGGTCCTGCCGCTGCCCGACTACTACGGGGACAACCTCGACGCGCTGCACGACGTGCTGACCGAGTTCGGCGCGGCCTGGACCCTCGAGTTCCGCGGCGAGCCGCCGCAGGGCCTGCGCGAAATGTGCGAGGACGCGATGGAGGAGACGCCCGGCCTCGTCGTCCGTTTCGTCCGTCCGCGCGCCTGCCTGGCGAAGGCGGTCGCCGCGGTCGTCCGCAAGCGGAAGACCGCGAAGTAGTCCGTCCATGTCCTCCGCCTACATCGGTCGTCTCGCGCCCTCCCCCACGGGGGCGCTGCATCTCGGCAACGCGCGCACGTTCATGATCGCCTGGCTGCGCGCGCGGTCGCAGGGCGGGCGGCTGGTCTTCCGGATGGAGGACCTCGACCATCCGCGGGACAAACCCGGCGCGGCGGCCGCGGCGGTCGAGGACCTGAAGTGGCTCGGCTTCGACTGGGACGAGGCGTTCGTGCAGAGCGAACGGAAGGACCTCTACCGCGACGCGCTGGAACGTCTGCACGCGGCGGGGTGCGTCTATCCCTGCACCTGTTCGCGGAAGGACGTGGAGAACGCGCAGTCCGCCCCGCATGCGGGCGAGCAGCTCTTCTATCCCGGCACCTGCCGCGGCCGGTTCGCGTCCTGGGCGGAGGCCGCGGACGCCATCGCGCCCCGCACGCCCTGCTGGCGCTTCCGCGTGCCGGACGGGACCGTCGTCCGCTTCGACGACGTCTTCGCGGGTCCGTTCGAACAGGACGTGTCGCGCACGCTCGGCGACTTCCCGGTCGCGCGCGACGCGTTCGGCGCGGGCTACACGCTCGCGGTGGCGGTCGACGACGCCCTGATGGGCGTGACCGAGGTTGTCCGCGGGGACGACCTGCTCGCCGCGACGCCGGCGCAGATCCTCCTCTACCGTGCGCTCGGGTACGAGCCGCCGGCGTTCTGCCATGTGCCGCTCGTCGTCGGCACGGACGGCCGCCGGCTCGCGAAACGCCACGGCGACACGCGCATCGCCTCCTACCGCGCAGCGGGGAGGACGCCCGAGCAGCTGCTCGGACAGCTCGCCGCGACGTGCGGCTGGGGCGACGGCTCGCCGGTCTCCCTCCGCGACCTCCTCCCCCGCTTCACCCTCGAAACGATTCCGCACGCGCCCGCCGTGTGGACAGACCCCGCGGCCCTTCCCGCGATGTCCTGAAGGTGCTATAATGCCGTCAATTCGCGTTTACGCGGCTTGACGTTCTCTGGAAACTTCGGAACTTTCAATTGATGGACGTCCGCAACGCGGGGGACATGCCGTTCGGCGCGTCCCCCCGCGTCGGTTTTCCATTCCCTTCCGTAGGCCTCCATGCGCCTGGTCGCTGTCGGCGCCGTGCCGTCGCGCGCGACGGTGGTTGAACCGTCCGGGGGAGAAAAATGAAGAACGAAGCGGAAATCGTCTATGTCGCGTACGTCCAGCAGCCCGTGCCGCAGGAGGGCGTGGTGGAGCTGCGCGTCTTCCGCGGTCGGGACGACGCGGTGGCGTTCCTGCGGGACGCCTACGAACGTTTCCTCCGGTGCGCATCCGACGCGGAGGTCCGCGACTGGGGCGAGGATGTCGGCGAGAACATCGCCGTGGGCGTGGTCCGCGCCGCGCGGAGCAGCTGGTTCGGCAAGGTCGTCGCGCGAATCGTCGCCGACTAGCCGCGTCCCTTTCCGCCTGTCAGAAAATTTTCCCGGATTCCCCTGTAAGCTACAGGGGGTCTTCCGCGTATACCCTTTGAGCGGGAGTCCCATATTTGCACGCGGGACATGACCGAATATATCAAAGGAGACGCCAGATGAGGAAATCCACGAAGAAGACGATCGATGCCGAGCTGCGCGAGGTGCTGGTGGCCGGAAAGGTCGAGGCCGACAATCCGGACGCCGGCGCGCGCGCGGCGGGCGTGGACGAGAACGCGCTCCGCACCTACATGCGCCAGATGGCACGGACGGATCTGCTGAAGCAGACGGAGGAGGCGGCTCTGTTCCGCACGATCGAGGCCGCGGAGGAGACGTGCCGCCGGATCTTCAACCGCTTCGCTTTCGCGAAGGACCTGTACGGCCAGGCACTGGACCGTCTGGAGTCGCAGGCCGAACGCTTCGACCATCTGGTCGCCGATTCGTTCCGCGGCGGTTGCGAGAAGTACCTGGAGGAACTGCCGAAGCTGCGCGCCGCCCTGGGCCGCGCCAAGCCGGGCGCCGGTCTGGAGCGCTGCTTCGGGCAGCTGCACTTCGGCAAGCGGGCGCTGGAGGCGTTCTGCGACCAGGCCGAGGAGGAGATCTACCTGCCCTACCGCGCGCTCGCGGCGAAGGGGGCCGGGACAGAGGCGGACCGCGCGCGGTTGGCGGGCTATGAGGCGTCCTTCGGGATGGACGCGGCGGACTTCTGCGCGGCCTTTGCCGAGCTGAAGGAGGCGCGTCGCCGGGCGGAGGCCGCGCGACGGCGCGTCGTCGAGGCGAATCTGCGCCTGGTCGTCTCGGTGGTGAAGCACATGCAGAACCGCGGGCTGGAGCTGCTCGACCTGATCCAGGAGGGCAACGCGGGGCTGGTGCGCGCCGTGGAGAAGTTCGAGTACCGCCGGGGCTACAAGTTCTCGACCTATGCGACCTGGTGGATCCGCCAGGCCGCGACCCGCGCGATCGCCGACCAGTCCCGGACGATCCGCCTGCCGGTCCACGTGGGCGAGAACCTCGCGCTTCTGCGCCGCGTGCAGAAGGAACTGGTCCAGGCGCTCGGGCGCGATCCGAGCGACGGGGAGCTCTCCGCGCGGACGGGCATTTCCGTCAAGGAGGTCCGCTTCCTGAAGAAGATGGGGACGAACCCCGTCTCGTTGCAGGCGCAGGTCGGGGACGACGACGCGTGCGTCGGGGACTTCATCTCGAACCAGGAGACCGACAACCCCGTCGCCGTGACCGAGGGCCACCTGCTGCAGGAACAGATCCAGGGCGCGCTGGGCATGCTGGGCGACCGCGAACAGGCGGTCCTCCGCTACCGCTTCGGCCTGAACGACGGCATCTGCTACACGCTCGAGGAGATCGGCCGCGCGCTGGCCGTGACGCGCGAGCGCGTGCGCCAGATCGAGACGAACGCCCTCCGGAAGCTCCGCCATCCCAGCCGTCTGCGCCTGCTCGCCGAATACGCGCCCCAGTCGGCCTAGGCGCGTGTCCGGATTCCCGGCCGATTGCTCTGAGTCGTTCGATGGTGTTGAACTTCCCGTAGGTTGCGCGCCGGCCCCGGCGCGCGTGGGCAACCGCGCGGGACGCCCGTCATTCACAGGACCGCAGGACGGTTGAGACTGTTGATACGGTTGGGCCGGCCGGGGGATGGATTGGAAGCCCAAACGGCAATATGCTATAATGGCGGCCGAATGAAGCTTCTGGTCGTAGATGTCGGCAACACCTCGACGGCCGTCGGACTGTGGTCCGGCGGCCGCGTCTCGCATGTCGCGCACTGCGACGGCGGGTTCGCGGAGGCGCGCGGCGTCGCGGCGCGACTGGCTGGACGGGGCCGGATCGCCGGGCTTGCGTACCTCAGCGTCGTGCCGGCGGCCGACGGGGACTGGGAGAGCCTGGCTACGGGCGTCCTGGACATCCCCTTCCTCCGCATCGACTACCGCATGATTGGCGGAACGAACGGTTTCTCTGGATTTTCACTCGACTATCCCAAGCCTGAGACCATTGGTGCGGATCGCCTGGCGGACGCGGCCGCGGCCGTCGACCGCTACGGCGCTCCCGTGCTGGTCTGCGACTTCGGCACGGCGTTCACCGCCGCCGTCGTCACGGCGGACCGCGTCTGGCGGGGTGGCGTCATCGCGCCCGGCTTCCCGCTGATGCGCGACTACCTCTACGAGCGCACCGCGAAGCTGCCGCGCATGGAGCTGGGCGGGAAGTGTCCGCGCATCGGCCGTTCGACCGAGGAGGCCATGCGCTTCGGCGCGCGGGTCGGGTACCGCGGCATGGTGCGCGAGATCGTGACGCAGCTCGGGACGAACTTCGGGACGGATTTCCGTCTCGTCGCGACCGGCGGGTTCGCGAAGTGGGTGCTGAAGGACGCGGGCCTGCCGTTCGCCATCGACCCGACGCTGACCCTCCACGGCGCGGGACTGCTGGCGAGCACCCGGCTCCGGTAGGGACCGCCGTCCCGGCGGTCAGTCTGAAATGAAAGCGAAACTGGTGGAATGAACATGACGAAATGCCTGAACCGAATCCTGGCCGCGCTGGCGCTGCTGGCCCTCGCAGGCTGCGGCCTGCTCTGGGACGATCCCTACGTGCGGGTGACGACCTCGTCGCTCAACTGGGTCGAAGTGCACTACTACAACGCGAACCACGAGCCGATCCGCCGCGAGTCGGTGCGGGTGAGCGGCACCGGTCTCGTCGAGACGCGGGCCGGCACGTCGCGCCGTGTCTCGGACAGCTTCGCCAAGAACTTCACGGACGCGAACTGGAACGACCTGGCGACGCAGCAGTACCAGGTGGATCCGGACCATGTGCGCGAGGTCTTCCAGGACCTCGTGAACGCGGGCCTCTTTGACCGGGAAAAGGTGCTGCGCTCCACGAAGGACCCGTCCAAGGGGCGTTTCATCGCGGTCCGCGCGGCGGTCGACAACAAGACGTACTCGGAACCCGTGAACATGTTCGAGGAGGATCCCGAACTGGCCGAACAGCTCTACAACTTCGTGCGCGAGTTCCGCCGCACGCGTCTGGGGCGGAAGCAGCCGAAGAAGGCGGGCCCGCCCGAGGACGAGAAGAAGCCAGACGAGAAGAAGCCGGACGAGAAGAAGCCAGACGAGAAGAAAGAAGGGGTGTGAGATGAGAAGGGTTGGCATCGTCGGCGCGGGGCGGTTCGGCATGGCGTTGGCGCAGTCCCTGGCCGAATCCGGCACGGAGGTCCTGCTGATCGAACGCAACGGCAGCCTGGTGCAGGCCGCTTCGGGCGTCGTCGCCTACGCGGTGCAGGGGGATGCGACCCAGGCGCGCGTGCTCGAGGAGGCCGGGCTGAAGGAATGCGACATCGCGGTCGTGGCGGTCGGCTCCAACATCGAGGTCTCGACCCTGGCGACGGTGATCTGCAAGGAGCTGGGCATCCCGCGCGTCATCGCGAAGGCGACGAGCGAGATGCACGGCAAGATCCTCGCGAAGCTGGGCGCGGACCAGGTGATCTTCCCGGACCGCGACAGCGCCCACCGGCTCGCGCACGCCATTGCGAGCAACGGCGCCTTCGACCTGCTGGAGATCTCCGAGGGCTGCTCGATCGCCGAGATCGACGTCCCCGAGTCCTGCCGCGAGAAGACGCTGGCGCAGGCCGACCTGCGCAACAAGACGGGCGTGACGGTGCTCTGCATCCGCCGCCTGGACGAGAATCCGAAGAAGCCGCGCGCGGTGATGATCCCCGGTCCGAACGACCAGCTCCACCCCGACGACAAGCTCATCGTCTTCGGCACGACGAAGCAGATCGACGCGCTGACCGTACAGGACTGATTCGCCGGGGGGCTGCACGGTGCTTTCGCGCGACCTCAGGCTCTACCTCCTGCTGATCTGCCTGCCCGCCGCCGTGCTGACGGCACTGGGCGTCGCCTTCCTCGCGCGGCAGTCCGCGGCCGCCGCCGCGCGCGAGGCGGAGATCCGCGAAGCCCGCGCGCAGCAGGTCGCGCAGGCCGTGCGGGAGCAGGTCCTCGAGGACCGGGACGCCCCGCCGGCGCGGGAAGTCCTTCTGGACGGCCTGGAGGTCGGCGCCGGCCGGCGTCCCGACGGCGTCTTCGCCTGGAAGCCGCGGACCGGGCTGGTGCGCGAACGCGGCCTGCCGGACACCGTCGCATCCAATCTCGCCGCGCGGGTCTACCTGAAGGACTGGACGGACGGCAGTCCGGCCGCGACGAAGAAGCCGCCGCTGTGCGGCGAACTCGTCCTGCCCGCGGAACCGGCGCCTTATCACGTGTTCTGGGCGCGCACCGGCGAACGTTCCGAGCGCCTCTTCGGCGCGGTCTTCGCGGGGGACCCCGTGTCGCCGGGCTTCGGCACGGCGACGGTCTGGCCGGTCGCGGTGCTGCTGGCCGCGCTGCTGGCCTGCGTGCTGGTGGCGGGCGCCTGGCTGATGGCGCGCGCCGCGGCGAAGGCCCGGCGCGACGACGAAACGAAGACCTCCTTCGTCTCCAACGCCTCCCACGAACTCAAGACGCCGCTGGCCGGCATCGGCCTCTGGATCGACCTGCTGCGCGAAGGGCGGCTGAAGACGGACGCGCAGCGCGCGCACGCGTACGACGTGATCGCGGGCGAGAACGCGCGGATGGTCCGCCTTGTCCAGAACCTGCTCGACTTCTCCCGCCTCGAGGCGGGACGTGGCGTGTTCCACTTCACGGAGGTGGACGTGGACGGGCTGGTCGCCGAGGTGGCGGACGTGGTGCGGGGCGGCTTCGCGGCGCACGGGCTCGACCTGCGTCCCGGTGGCGCGGGGATCGCGCGGGTCGACGTCGACGCGGTCAAGCAGATCCTCGTCAACCTCCTCGGGAACGCGGCGAAGTACGCGGCCGCCGGTGGCCCGGTGGAGCTGGCGACGGCCGCGGAGGGGGACGGGGTGCGCGTCACGGTGTCCGACCGCGGGCCGGGCCTCCCGCCGGAGGCGCGGGCGCGCGTCTTCGAGCGGTTCTACCGCGCGGACGACGCGCTGGACGCGAAGACGGGCGGTCTGGGACTGGGGCTTTCGATCTCGCAGGGCCTCGCGCGCGGGATGGGCGGGGACCTCTCCGTCGCGCCGCGCGCGGGCGGCGGCTGCGTGTTCACGCTGCAGCTGAAGCGGAGCGGCAGTTCCAAACCTTCCCCCTCTGTGCTATAATCTCCCGCCGTGAACGAGAAGGAAAACAACTGCGTGGGCGTCGTCGAGCCCCACGTGACGACCCTGACCCTGCCCGACGGCGTGTTCCATCTGGAAGAGGGCGGCACGCTGCCCCGCGTCGACGTCGCCTGGGAGAGCTGCGGCCTCGTCAGGCCCGAGAACGACAACGTCGTCTTCATCTGCCACGCCCTCACGGGCGACGCGCACGTGGCGGGACGCTATGCCGGCGAGGACGAGAGCTCCGGCTGGTGGGAGAGCATCGTCGGTCCCGGCAAGGCGATCGACACGAACCGCTACCGCGTCGTCTGCGCGAACGTCCTCGGCGGCTGCAAGGGCACGACCGGCCCCTCGAGCGTCAACCCCGCCACGGGGAGGCCCTGGGGCAGCGACTTCCCCCGTTTCACGATCGGCGACACGGTCGAGGTCTACCGCGCGCTGCTGCGCGAGATCGGCGTGACGCGCCTCGCGGGCCTCGTCGGCGGCAGCTTCGGCGGCATCCAGGTCATGGAGTGGATCACCGCGCATCCGGACGAAGTCGACCGCGCGGTCATGATCGCCTCGGGCGCGGCCCTGAACTCCCAGGCGCTCGCCTTCGACATCGTCGGCCGCTACGCGATCACGCTCGATCCGCACTGGCACGGCGGCGACTACTACGACAAGGCCGCCGAGGACCGTCCCAACGTCGGTCTCGCCCAGGCCCGCCAGGTCGCCCACATCACCTACCTTTCGCTCGACCTCCTGAACCGCCGCTTCGGCCGCAAGCTGCAGGAGGACTGGCTGGCGCGCGACGCCGAATGGAAGGAGCAGCACGCCGCCCGCTTCGGCACGATGTTCGCCATCGAGAGCTATCTCGGCTACCAGGCGCGCAAGTTCCTCGCGCGCTTCGACGCGAACTCCTACCTCCAGATCACGCACGCGATGGACCGCTACGACGCGACCGTCAAGTACGGGTCCATGGATGCGGCCTGCCGGCGCATCCAGGCGCGCCTCCTGCTCGTCTCCCTCTCCGGGGACTGGCTCTTCAGCGAGGAGCAGAGCCGCACGATCGCGGCCGCGATGCTCCGCCAGGACAAGCCCGTCGCCTACTCGCACCTGGACATCAAGGTCGGCCACGACGGCTTCCTCACGCACACGAAGGAGCTCGGCCGCCTGATGGGCGCCTTCTTCGCGCCGGAGAACACGGAGGTGCCGCCCGAGAAGCTGCGCAAGCTCGCGCCGCTCGTGGACATGGTCCCGGCCGGCTCGCGCGTGCTCGACATCGGCTGCGGCTCCGGCTCCCTGCTGGGCATGCTCCGTCAGCGCGGTTCGCGCGGCACGGGCATCGAGATCGACTTCCCGAAGATCGTCGAGGGCGTGCGCCGCGACGTCGACGTGCTGTACGAGGACGCGGACGAGGGGCTCGGCCTCCTGCCCGACGGCGCCTACGACCTGGCCGTTCTGTCCGAAACGCTGCAGACGGTGAAGAAGCCGCGCGAGATCCTCGTGAAGATCCTCGACAAGGCCCGCGAGGCCGTCGTCACGATCCCGAACTTCGCGTCCATCGGCATCCGTCTGCACCTGCTCTTCACCGGCCGCATGCCGGTCGGCGAGGAGCTGCCGTTCGAGTGGTACGACACGCCGAACACGCACTTCTTCACGTTCCACGACTTCCGCGCGCTGTGCGAGAAGGAGAACATCGAGATCAAGTCCGTGCAGGCCGAGGCCGCGGGCCTCTTCGGCCGTCTCCTGATCAAGCTCGGGTTCGTGAACCTCGGCGCCGACCGCGTGATCTGCCGTCTCGCCCGCCGCGCCTGAGCCGGCCGGAAACGGATCCCCCAGGCGCCGCACGGGAACTGCGGCGCGCCTGGATGCCGAGTTCCGGTCGACGCCACAGGCCACACCCGGGAACGCATGTCTTGCGGCGCGCCTGCAAAGCCGTCCTGGTGCGCCAACCAATGCCGAACGCTTCAATTTTGTACGGCTGTGCAATTGACTGCACAGATTTCATGGGGATGTGATATAATTTCGGAGTCTCGTCTGGCGATCTTGTCGCCCTGGCGGGGTCCATAGTCTGCGAACTGGCGTGGCGACGCGCCCACCCGCAGACGCTTTGATTTTGCGTTTACGCTACAGACGACCTCTGGAAACCTAGGAAATTTTCAATCAACGGACGACTGTACGCGGGGACGCGCCTATTCGGCGCGCCTCCGTGTCGGCATCCGTTGATGGTCTCCTAGGACCTCCAGAGGGTGCGGGCCGGAGGGTCCGCGCCTTTTTCGTTCCTGGCGAAGACGCGGATGGTTGTCGGCATCGCTTCAGGAAACTAGCACATTCGCGGAGGGAAAGGACGACAATGCTGGGCAAGGTGTACGGTTTTAAAACTGGTACGCCTTGTCCGGGTGTCTCCTTGGGCTGTGCTAGGCCTCCTGAAGTTCCCGGGCAAGGCGTCCCTTTAAAAGGGACTGCCGAGGAATGGCGAAAGAGATTGCCAATAATTTGGCATGGGATGGAGAAGCTCCGGTAGGAAAAGGGCTTCCCGTCAGGCGAAAGCTGCGCGTCGGGATCATCGACGCCGACCTCCTGGATCATGGCACGCGGCATCCCAATCTTGCGCTCATGAAGTTGAGCGGATGGTACAATCATGTGCGTCGCGATGGGACTGATATCTCCGATCGAATCATCTATCCCTCTGATGAGGAGCGCGAGTCGGGGGCCAGGCTTGTTCTGGAGGATGAACTCGCGGCGTGCACGACGCCCGAACAGCTCGTAGGTCCGAATGGGAAGTTTGAAAAACTAGTCGTATCGAAGGTTTTTGATTTCAGCAAACTGCACCCGTTGCTGGAGAAAGCCTTTTCCATGACCAGGCGAAAAGGTTGGCTTAAGGAAGCTGATGAAGACATCTCCTGTTATTCCGAGGCGACCCCGCGAATCGTCTATGGAGGGACGGGCTTCAAGACTGGGCTGAAGGAACTGCCGAAAAATTTGCCGAAGGAGATTGAGCACTGGTTCCCAGACTACCATCTTTATGACAAGATGGTGGAAGTCGAGACGGGGCCTGGCAAAGGTAAGAAGCGAACCTGGTATAAGGACTACCTGGACTATTCGATCGGTTTCACGTCCCGAGGTTGTTTCAGGCATTGCCCGTTTTGTGTAAACAGGCACTACAACAATGTCACACCTCATTCCGACTTGATTGAGTTTGTCGATCCTGCCCGGAAGTTCATCTACCTTTGGGACGACAATTTCCTTGGCTTGATTCACAATGCGAATAAGGATTGCGAAGCGGTCAGGTCGGGACGAGTGACCTGGGAGACGATACTGGAGGATCTCAGAAAGGTTGGCAAATCGTTCCAATTCCGCCAGGGACTGGATATCCGGGACATGACCTATGAGCTAGCCAGCAAGCTTTCTTCCTGCCGGTACCATGGTGACTACATTTTCGCATTCGACCACTACAAGCAGAAGCGTTATGTCGCAAAGGGACTCTTGAGTTGGAAGCGTGCAAATCCGGACAATATACCGAAACTGTATGTGCTGACGGGATTTCGATGCAGCGATAACGGTCCGTCTGGAGAAGTCGACGACATTCTCAACACCATGCGGCGGATCCGAATTCTCATGCACTTTGGATCTCTCCCCTATCTGATGCGTCATCTCGATTACAAGGGGAGCACCTTTAAGGGACTTTACACGCAACTTGCACGGTGGTGCAACCAGCCGAACTTCTTCAAGAAGAAATCCTTCCGCGAGTATGTCGATGCCAATCAACGGTATCATGAAGCGCAGAAGGGCGTTCGCCATAAGAAGGCCACCTGTGCCTGCAAGGACGCTCTGGATGCCTTCGAGGCGTCTGACCTGGTCTCGTCTGAAGGGATGACCACGCAGCAGATTGCGGACGAGTTCTTTGACCTTCGTTGGGACGATTTCCGGGATTGTTGGAAGAATGGGGCATATGGAGAGCCTGGACTACTTGATTAAAAGGGGGGGATGATGGAAGTGACCGCGGCTCAGTTCGTCTGTGGAGATCTTGAAAAGGAATTCAACCATGCGGTGATGCGGAAGAAGTTCTCCGTCGCCAATGGCGTTGATTATTTCTTCTCTGTTTTGAACATCCCGGCGGCGGAACTTGTTTCAGAACTTCTGGCCCGCGATCCCGGTCCGCTTGAATCGCTCGACATTCCACAGTACAGCGATTTCGAAGATGCGACCATTCGCATCTGCTCTGTCCTGCGGAAGCATTCCCCGCGGTTCTACTCAAACGTTGACATTGGCCAATGGCTCCAGGACGACGGGGTCGAACGGACAAGGGGTACCAATGGGCGATGGGGGATGGACCATTCAAATGTCGCCCGAATGCTGGGCCTTCTTCAACGAGGACCGTCGACCGGTCATTACCTTTCTTGTCTCGGCTACGTGATTGATGACGTGGTGAGGCAGGATTCCGGACGAACACTGGATAAGATGTTGTGCCGTCTCATCATACGCTCCCGATTCTTCTGGTTGCTTCTTCGGGAATCCAGGAACACCGGTTCGAAGGTGAGTTACAATGGGATTGCCTCAACTGTGTTGTCCAGCCAGAGCACCGTCGGACGCAGGAAAAACAATGTGCGCAAGATGTTGCATTTTCTGTGGGACAACGGTGAAGACGAATATTCGTGGCTCCTTGAGCGCATTAGGTTTGTCTAACGAGTGTTTCTTTGTCCCTTCAATGGCAAGGAGAATCTGAATCATGGCATACGAAGTAGTCAATCTTTCAGTCAAGGACTTCATCTCGGACACATCCATCAAGTTGCCTAGGTTTCAGCGCAAGTCCACTTGGACACTGGTGCAAGACTTCAACTTGTGCATCAGCATGTTCAAGGGCTATCCCCTTGGTGTTGTGATCTACAACAACACAACGGACGCGGCTTCCAAGAACGTGAATTACCTCCTGGATGGACGTCAGCGTCGCAATGCCCTGAAGACGTGCATTGAGAGTCCCATTGCGATGTACATGGCGGCCACCAAGGCGCTTAATCTGAAGAGTTCAATGTCGCTGGACGAAGTTGCCAAGAAGTTCTGGACGAATGTTTCGGGGTTCTTTCGAAAAGTCGATGACTCAGATGATTCCTCGGAGGAGTCTTCTGGAGGGGGTGATGAGATTGACAGCATGATCGAGTCCATGCAGAAGAATACCAATCTCAAGCTCCTTCTGGACTTCATCAAGGCTATGCACGGTCCCGTCTCGCAGGGGGTGACGCCATGGGAGAAGCGGTGGGATTTCCAGAAATACTTTGACTATCTGATCTATGTCGACAAGAAGACTAAAAAGATCAATCCGAAGAAGCTCAAGGATTTCATCGTTGGGCATTTTTCTGAAGTCGATCTGTCTGGGATGACGGTCGACAGCTTTATTGCTAGTTTTGAGGATTTCGCATTCTCGGATGGCGGCGAAACGGGAATGAAAGTCAAGGTTGCCAAGGTCTTCGACAGCTTGAAAGAGGACATTCGGGTCCTGACGGAAATCAACACCAACGTCTTTGGCGATGCGAAGCTTGGCGTGATTAAGATCACCAATGCAACAACACTCGACAGCCAGATGATCTTCTCGCTTGTCAACCGAGGAGGAACTCAGCTGAAATCGGAGGAACTGCTTTCTGCTAAACCGTTCTGGAACATCCAGATACCGGGCGATATGATTAGCGGTGCGATTAAGACGAAGATTCAGGAGCTCTACAGCAAGATGGGCATTCCTGGCGAGAACTTCGCGCACGGAGGGAACTACGTCAACTGGGATGTATGCGCGACTTTCCTGGACCGCTTCGACAAGGGCCACCTACTTTTCCCGGACTATGATGGAGTCAAGGAATCTGACAAGGTTCTTCTGCGCAAGGTCATTGAAGGTTTCAAGCTTGTTGCGACGAATCTCTGTGGAGGGTTCTCCGCTTCCTCAATGGAGAAGTTGGAGACGCACTCGAGGCTTGTAGTCGAGATTGATTCTCTGGGAGAAGATCTTGCTACGATGACATTGGAGCTGATGAAGCATCCGTTCTTTCAGCGTCTTCATGCCTGGGGAAAATCGGTCGATGATCTGATTGGAATGGCGGCAACATTTGAATTTGTCTCCGTGCTTCGGATACGGTGGAGCGACCTTGGTTGTGCCAGCGGATCCAACCTAAAGAAGTTCGCGCATGAATCTCTGGCACTTTTTGACCGTCTGGTTCATGAGTACACGATCGGCTATTGGAGGGGTTCCAGTGACAGTAAGCTTGCCGAGCACCTCAAAGACCATAATTATCTCGACCGTGTTGTGCCAGTCTCCGAAACGGAGTGGATTGCCTTGGTTGAGAAGGCCTGTGGGGAGACAAATGAGCATTACAAGAACAAGGAGGCGCTAATCCGTTATTTCCTCGTTCTCCAGAAGAAGCAGCCAGATCCAACGGGAAACACCCTTTATGACATCGATCACATCATCCCTCAGAAAGCGATCGATGCCGCCGCTGAAGGCACGATAAAGAAGACTCTGAAGAACAGTCTCGGAAACATGGCGCTCTTCCCCCGGCCCAAGAACCAGGCGAAGAAGGACAAGAAACTTGTCGACATGCCATCCGACCTGAAAAAGGAGGTTGCTAAATATGCAGATGTGGCGGAGGAGGATTTCGAGAAGTACTCCGCAGTGACTAATCTTGAGGCCCTGGTCGAAGAGCGGAAGGCTATGTACCTCGCATTGCTGTCTAGGCGTGTCAGTCTATTCGCAGACTGAATGTACTCAGTTGGAGGCCTTAGGGGTGTGACAGGTGGGTTTTAGGGACATATCGATAGTCACTCGCTATCAGACATTTGGGGAGGGAGACAACTCTGTCCTCGATGGGTTCTATGTGCCGGTGCTCCAGGTCGCCAGGCGCTATGACCGACTGTCGGGTTTCTTCTCTTCCGCGTCTTTCGCCCTGGCTGCGAAGGGATTGGCCGCGTTGATCTCGCATGGAGGTACGATGAGAATGGTTTGCAGTCCCATTCTATCGCCTGCGGATTCGAGTGCCCTCGAAGATCCTGAAGTCTGTCTCGACGAGTTCTCCGCGCGGTACTTCGCGCAGCATTTCGCTCCAACTGAAGACGCCATTCACAAGGACCATGTTGCAGCGCTGGCGTGGTTGTTGAAGGAGGGACGCCTGGAGATCAAGCTCGCCGTTGTCATCGACGAGGCAGGGCGAATCAAGCCGGAGGCGCTATTCCATCCCAAGGTCGGCATCCTGATGGATGCCGATGGTGACGAGCTTTCGTTTAGTGGATCAAACAATGAGACGGCCAGCGGGTGGACGACAAATCAAGAGGAATTCAAAGTCTTCAAGTCGTGGGAGCCTGGGCAGCGCGACTTCTACGTCGGGGATAAGACGAGTTTCAAGCAGTACTGGGAGAACCGCGTGAAGAACGTCAGGTGCATGGATCTCCCGGCTGCATTCAGGGAACAACTTGTCAGGAGGTCTTTCGATTTCTCGAAGGAGGACTATGTTCGCCGTCACTATGAAAGCCGGCAGCGGAACCGCTTGGCGTGGCAGAGGCTCAACCTGTTCGATTACCAGAAGGCCGCGGTTGAGAAATGGGTGGCGAATGGGAAGCGGCTCTTGTTTGAGATGGCGACGGGTGCTGGCAAGACACGGTGCGCGATCGGGTGTGTTAATCGATTCATAGAAGAGGATCCCTCAAGGGCAGTATGCGTGGTCATTGCGGTTCCGACCAATGATCTCTGCGCGCAATGGGAGCGGGAACTCGTCGGGACAATTGTCTCGGACTATACTTGCGTTGTAGCCAATTCCAGACCTGGACACGAGGATTGGCGGGCTGACCTAACGAAACTATGTTCTCGTCTTTCCCTTGGGACGACTTCTCGGCGTGTGGTGATTGTCGTGACAACGCACTCGACTGCCTGCTCCGCGGATTTTATTGAGATTGTCGGCCACCTGACATCCTATGCTCGCCTGTTCATCATTGGCGATGAGGTTCACGGCATGGGCGCAAGGGAGCACAAGCGTGCGCTTCAAGAGGCTTACGAGGCAAGATTGGGTTTGAGTGCGACCCCTGAGCGCATGTTCGATCAGGCGGGGACGAGGTATATACGTGAATTCTTTGGCGACGACTCGTACGAGTTTTCTCTTCAGGACGCACTTGATGCCGACAGGGTGAGCAAATACTTCTATTACCCGGTTATTGTCCCGCTCACGCCAGATGAGCGGTTGAGATATGATGATCTCTCCGAGAGGATTCAGAAACTAGGTCGTCTGACCGACTCCAATCCAGACGCCGAAGAGAAGATGAAGCGTCTCCTAATCGAACGAGCTCTGGTTATTGAGGCGGCTTCTGAGAAATTGCCTGCGCTTAAGAAGCTGATTGAGGACAATAAGGACGAATGGCGCGACCATGTTCTCGTGTTCTGTTGCCATAAGATCCTCACCGACTGCCAGATGGCCTTTATAGAGTCTGGTATGACAGTGAGCCGCTTCACTTTTCACGAAAAGGACAGGGAACGTATCTTGAAAAAGTTTGCGACAGGAGGATTCTCGGCGCTCCTTGCGATGAAGTGTCTGGATGAGGGCATCGACATCCCAGATGCGCATGTTGCGATCCTCGTGTCTAGTTCAACGAATCCAAGGGAGTACATCCAACGGATAGGCCGTGTTATTCGCAAGGCACCAGGGAAGGAGTATGCGAAGATTTATGATTTTCTGGTCTCCCCATCATCAGAGATGGACGATATCGTCCTAAGGGATTTTGAGCGGGCAAGGTACGTTGCCAAGTCCGCACTGAACTCTTTCGAGGCCACGGAGAAGTTGTTCCCGATATTCAACTAGGGGGTAGAATGACAGTCGCAATCTTTAAGGTGTTGAACCGAGTGATAGCATCGGAGGAGGTATCCGAATCCATTGCAAAATTTGTCCGTTCCGTAGTTCAATATGAATGTACGGAAAATCCCAGACAGTTTAGAAAACGCTATGAAGAGATGCTGAGACGGGCGCTCAGGGACGAGGAGGTCTGACATGAGAATAGCCACGCTTTCTCTCAACAATTACAGGCAATACCAGAATTGCAAGATCGACTTCACCCGTCCGACGGCAAAGGGTTTTGACCTGAATGTCTTTGTGGGACTGAACGGTGCCGGCAAGACGAATGTCGCAAACTCCATCTGCTGGTGTCTGTGGGAGATTGAACCGGACCTGGCTCTTCAGGGGAAGAACACTGGCAAGGGAATGTTGAACGATCGCTCTCGCGAGCGGTTGAAGCAGATCGGGAAGGACTATGGTCCGGTCAAGGTCGAAATGATGATCACCTTGGACGACTTGGGTGCCGAGAAGCTCCATATCTCCAGATCGCAGGAATGTTCCGTTGATGGTGGGATCGACAAGCCGAGTCAGCTGGTGTTTGAACATATTCGACCAGACCCCGACCACGGGACAAAGATTGAGACTTTGGAGGGGGAGGAGGCCCGTCTCGAGATTGAATCCTATATCCCGCGAGACATCTCTAGCTACCTAGTATTCGACGGCGAACAGCTGACAGGGTACTTCAGGAGCGATCGGGCCGCCAAAGTGAAGACAGCGATGTTGGCACTTTCCGGCGTCGGTAAGCTGAATGTGGCGATAGAGCATCACGAGAAACAGTTGGCGGAAATCGATAAAGGGGTTTCGAATCACAGCCATGAGGTGGCAGACTGCGAGGAAGTGCGCAAACAAGCCCAGAAAGAATACGAGCTCAATGAGCAGAGCATCGAGAAACTGACGGAGCAGGTCGGATTGCTGACGGAATCAATCGAACAATTGCAGGAGTTCATCGGTTCACACAAGGACGTGCCGCAGTTGATCGAGACGAAGAAGAGACTGGAGGCGCAGCGTGAAGACCTCCAGCGCCGTCAGCATCGTGTTCGCGAAGACAAGTGTGAACTCGTCAGGACGTACTATCCGGTGCTTGCAGTGTTCCCTGCGGCAATGAAACTTCGGGCTTTCATTAGTAATAAGCGCGAGAAGGACGAGCTCCCTCCCCCTCTAAAGAGGGAGTTCTTCGAGCAGATTCTCAAAGTCGGCAAGTGCACCGTTTGTGGTGAGGCTTTGACGGAGAATGCGGTCAAGGAGATCAAACGCCAACTTGCCTTGTACGACAAGAAGATCATGGCGACCGATACGAGTTCGCAGTTCACGAAACTGCTAGAGCCCGAGATTCTTGCCATCATCGAGAGAGTGCGTCTCTATCAGGGGGCAAGGGACCGCGTACTTGCGGATGAAGCCGCTCTTGCCACAATGGAGGAACAGATTGATTCAGACTATCAGGCTGTGGCACAGCAGCTTGCGCAGGTCAATGACACGAAAGCCTATCAGGAGGCGATCTCGAAGCTGAATGCCCAGTCTGCGGCGAGGCAGTCCGCTGTTGATCAGCTAGGCTATTGCAAGGTGCGCAAACCAGAGCTTGACAAGAAGCTCAGTGCCGCCAACCTTGCCTATGAACAGGCATATCGGGCAAACGCCGGCAACGACGAACTCATGCGCAAGCATCAGATCCTCGAGCGCTCCGTACGAATCATCCGAAAAACGAAGGACCTGATGATCGAGGAGATCCGCAGGTCGATTGAAAATCGCATCAATTCATTCTGGCAGGTCCTGACTTGGAAGTCCAATGAAGACATCGGAGAGGTAACTGTAGACGAGGGATTCCGGATTCAACTCTACCACAATGGACTGCCGGCACTGGGGTCGCTGAGTGCCGCAGAGCGCGCGTTGCTTGCGCTTTCAGTGACGCTGGCACTTCACTCGCAGGCCGGGATTAACTTCCCGTTTGTGATTGATACGCCAGTGGCGAATATGAGCCTTGAGCATCGGAAGAATTTTGCGACGGTTCTCAAGAATCTCTCGAAGGGGAAGCAGATCACGATGTTGTTCACGGACACGGAATTCGTCGCCGACATCCCCAAGGTCTTTGGCAAGGACATCAACATGCTAAAGAAGATAGAGTTCAAATCTGGAATCACGACGGTGGTGTGAGGAGACGCAGACATGGCGGAACTGTATCGACTGGGCATTGCCCCCGAGACCAAGAAGAAGATCGTGGGAGACATCGACAACAAGAGGTTCCTAGAGTTGCAGAATGAGGACCGAAGTGTCCTCTATAGTTTCGCGGTCACCTTGGCTGCAAAGCTGAAGCTACCTCCAAAGCCAGGGAAGTTTGAGTCTTTCGTCATGGACAAGTCTGTCAAGGACCAGGAAATGGCGACCATGCTGTTGTCCTTTTTCTTGACCAGGAAAAACCCTGACAAGGACATCGACAAAGTCGGATTAAAGCAGCGTAAGGAGCTTGTCTCTGAAGAGCTCAACCCAATGGCGAATGCAGGGTTTGATGTCATGAAGGAACTTCTGATGAAGCCGGAGGACATAGTCATAGCTGACTTCATCAAGGAGATGGACGAGTCGTATGCGGATGCTTGCGAAGCATTCCGTGATTTGGGTTTACCTCCAGCAAAGCCGTTTTCGCCGTTGGGAGGGCGTTGAGAGTTCTGTGTGACTTGAATGTAAGGTTCAAGGCCACATGATCATTCCGGGAAAGTTGCTGGCGGATCCAATAATTGTTACAATCTCCTGCATAGGGAGGTTGAATATGAAAGCCAATGATGATCTGATCTGTGTGCACGAGGTGGACAGGAGTCTGTTGAAAAGCGGATTGACGTTCTCGATCGCCCAGCGGGATGAACTGAAGGCCTGGCTGGGCGAGTTGAAGCGCGGGCAGGAACGGACCGTGACGATCATGTTGAACGGGAAGCCGTTCTATGCGACATTGCGGAATGTTGGCTTGGATCCGGTGAAATTCGCCGACGAGACGGACCGATATCAGTTGCGCTATGACGGAATGCCGATTGTGGAGGAACTCGTCCGCACGTTTTCCGTGTCTCGAGCTTATATTGATGCGGAACTTGCGCGTCGAGCAGGCGATCCCTCTGTGAGTCCAAAGGCGCATATTGCGATGCCGCCCGACCAGCGCGAAGAGGTCGCTTTCCACCGCACTGTGCTGCCTTACGTCTGGCAAGCTGTGCCGCATCTTGCAGCCATTGCCGTGGGGTCGCTTCTGGAACGCATGCAACGTCTTGAAGATCGGCTCGCGTTGCTGGAGGGACGACTGGCTCTGGCTCAGTGAAGAACAAAGACCGTGCAGTCCAGAAATCCAATAAAATACGAGGCTTGCCTGAGATTGACAAGCGCGGCTTAGCGCGGATTGCCATCGGTCAATCGTGTTGAAGTTAGGTAGGAGAAACGGACGGCGCTAATTCTCAAATGCCTGATGATCGCGATGCTGGGTATCGCCATGTTTCCGATCCAGGACTACGGGATCTCCGGGGGTGGTTGACTGATCTGCAATTCCGGGGGATATTTCGCAATGGCAAACATGCCCCGGCGTCCTTGCCGACCAGCCCCGACCTG
>JAEDMN010000166.1 GCA_016302985.1 Kiritimatiellia bacterium
CGGAGCCGCGGCGCGGCGGGCGGGGGCCGCGGGCGTCGGGGCGGCCCTGCGCTTCTTGACGGGGCCGCCGAAAACGACGGCGGCCGTGCACAACAGCACGACCGCCGCGATGAAGGTTCTCTTCATGTAGAGTGGAAACCTTGGAACAAGGTCCGTCTTACTTGGCCGCGGCCGCGATGATCGCCGCGAAGCTGTCGGCCTTGAGGGCCGCGCCGCCGATGAGGCCGCCGTCGATGTCCTTCTGCGCGAGGAGCTCGGCCGCGTTGCCCGGCTTCATGGAGCCGCCGTACTGGATGCGGACCGTCTCGGCCGCGTCGACGCCGATCATCTCGCCGAGGACCTTGCGGATCAGGGCATGGACTTCCTGCGCCTGCTCCGGCGTCGCCGTGCGGCCCGTGCCGATCGCCCACACCGGCTCGTACGCGATGACGAGCTTGGCGGCATCCGCGGCGGAGAGGCCCTTCAGGCCCTCCTTCATCTGGCGGACGATGACTTCCTCGACCTTGCCGGCGTCACGCTCGGCGAGCGTCTCGCCGACGCAGACGATGGCCGTGAGGCCGGCCTTGATGACGGCCGTCGTGCGCTTGTTGACCGTCTCGTCGGTCTCGGCGAAGTACTGGCGGCGCTCGCTGTGGCCGATGATGACGTACTTGACGCCGGCGTCGATCAGCATGCCCGTGGAGATCTCGCCCGTGTAGGCGCCCGAAGCCTCCCAGTGGGCGTTCTCGGCGCCCGGCTGGACCGCCGTGCCCGCGCAGGCCGCGACGGCCGCGGGGATGTCGATCGCGGGCGTGCAGCACACGACGTCGACGTTGGCGTAGTCCTTCGTCGCCTCGGCGATGCCCTTGACGAGGGCGGCCGTCTCGGACGGGAGCACGTTCATCTTCCAGTTACCGGCAATGATTTTCTTGCGCATTTCAGTGTCCTTTTAGTGGTTGAATTTGAAAATCGACGCGGCGGGTCAGGCCCCCTTCTTCCGGGGCGGGTAGCAGCGGCACGTGACGCCCGCCGACTTGAACATCGCGCGGACCGTGTCCAGGAACGCCGAGTAGTCGCCGCCGTAGACGACCTCCTTGATGCCGGCGTTGATGATGAGCTTCGCGCAGGTCAGGCACGGCGAAATCGTGACGTAGATCTTCCCGCCCGAAACGTCCACGCCGTAGCGCGCGGCCTGGCAGATCGCGTTCTGCTCGGCGTGCACGCAGAGGCACTCGTCGAGCCCCGTCCCGCTGGGCGCATGGCCCGAGCAGCGCGGGCAGCCGCCGTCGAAGCAGTTCCTCACGCCGCGCGGCGTGCCGTTGTAGCCCGTCGAGAGGAGGTGGTTCTCCTTCACGATCACCGCGGCGACCTGGCGGCGCGAGCAGTTGGAGCGCTTCGCCACGACCTGGGCGATCTCCATGAAATACGCATCCCAGCTCGGACGCGGATCCGCCTTCTTCACGCCCGTGCGGGCCTGCTCTGTTTTCTTCGTCGCCATCGGATTCTCTGCAAAAGAGGGCAGGATTATATCATTTCCCGCCCGCGGGGGCAACTACGAGACGGCGGAGATCGCGCGGGGATTCACGGACCGGGCCCGCGCTGAATTCCGGCACGTTGTAGGACCACATCCGCCGCCGGTGCTCCGCGGGGTCCTCCACCGGCAGCAGGAACGGGCGCGAGAACGCGCCCTTCTCCGGATCGAACGCGGCCAGGTACGGCCGCGTGTACGCGCCGTCCTCGCGCCGGCTGCTGAAAACCATCCAGCGCCCGTCCCGGGAGAAGCAGTGGTAGCTTTCCGACCGCGGGCTGTTGAGTTCCGTCAGCGGACGCGCCGCGCCCTTCTCGAGGTCGAGGATCCAGAGGTCCGCCGCCCCGTGCCAGACATGGAAGACGCCGCACGGGCCGACCGTCATGACCAGCCAGCGCCCGTCCGGCGACACGCGCGGGAACGTCACGCTGAGCCCGGAGGCGGGACCGTCCACCAGGATGCGCGGTTCGGAGAACGTGCGCGCGGCGGGGTCGAAATCACGCACGACGAGATCGTAGCAGAGATTGGTGAGCGCGGCGAATCCCGGTCCGCCGTCCGCGAAGCGCCCGGCATCGGCCTCCGTGTAGCCCGTGCGCGCGCGCGCCGTGAAGAGGCGGCGCCCCGCGGGGTCCCAGGCGGGGAAGCACTCGAAGTCGCCATACCGCTCCTCGATGGGGACGACCGCGTCGTCCGCCAGGGAGTAGAGCAGCAGGTCGCTGCGCTTGTCCGCGACCTCGATCTTGTCCGGACCCGCCTCGTAGAAGACCTGGAACGTCTCGTTCGCCGAGAACGCGATGAAGTCCCCCGAGGGGTGCCAGGCGGGGTAGACGGCGTTCAGGCCGGACGGCAGGCGGATGCGCCGCTTGAGCCGCCCGTGCCGCGGCGAGACGATCTGCACGCCGTCGTGGCCGAAACGCGTGTGGAAGAGGTAGGTCCCCGGGTCCGCCGCGTTGTAGGTGTGGCAGTTCACGCACTGGCCGCGGTCGACCTGCACGTTCCGGTAGAGCGGACGCTCGGCGAAGCCGGTGAGGTCGCGCTGCCAGATGCCGACGACGCCGAAGTCCGAATACCCGGGGCGGATCAGGCGGTAGGTCAGGTGGGAGTCCACCGGCGCACGGGAAATCCGGTTCGTCGCGGTCAGTCCGCCCCCGTCCCCAAACGTCAGACGGACTTCGCAGGTCTCGCCCGCGTGGCGCTCGAGGAACGCGCGCCAGGCCTTCGCCGGCCAGCGGACGCGCGGACCCTCGGCCGCCAGCACGTCCCCGCCCGCGCGCATCTCGGCCCGGACCGCCCCCCGGGCCCCCTCCACGTCGAAGTTGAGCGGCGCGATGTTCGGCGGGACCTCGATGCCGAAGTACGCGGGGAAGACCTTCGCGGCGAACAGCGAAGGCGCCAGGATGCAGGCCAGCAGGCAGATCTGGAGCGCGTTCCTCATTGGACGAAGACGTCGTAGTAGTAATAGGTGTCACCGTACCGCGCGCGCAGGTCCTCCGCCCGCGCGCCGGGGGCGTTGAACTCGACGACGAAGCGGTCGAAGCGCGCCACCTCGTCGTCCGTGAACACGCCGTCCCGCAGGGTGTCGACGAGCGCCTTCCGCCCGTCCTCGGGGAGACGGGCGAGATGGGCGAGCATCCCCTGCTGCCAGACGCGCGGCCAGGGGCCCTCGGGGCACAGCGCGTCCATCACGCCGCGGCTCCGCGCCAGCGCCTCCACATCCTTCTCCAGCAGGTAGGCGGCGAGCACGAGCCGCGCGATCGCGGGGGGCGGCCGCCCCTTCAGCGACAGCAGGCGGCCGTAGACGAAGCATTCGAGGTTGTCCCGGCCCAGGTCGAAGAACGGCGGCTGGGGGCGCACCCGGACCAGTTCCCGCCAGAGCGCGTCCGCTTCGGCGACCGGCGCGAGGTCCGCGAGCGCGGGGTCGTCCAGGCCCTTGCCGGCCTCGACCGCCGCGAGACGCCGGCGCGCGAAGGCGCCGCGGAACGGGCAGCGCGCGAGCTGGCGCCAGTCGCGCGCCGCGAGGTCCGGCTCGCCCATCAGGAACGCGGCGTCGCCCATGAGCCGCAGGCAGCCGGGACGCCACCCGCGCGCCGCGACGCTTTCCATCGCCACGCAGCGCGCCGGCAGCAGCAGGCCGTAGTGGAAGAGCAGGTCCTGCCCGTCCATCTGCCGCTCCTGCGCCTTCGTCGTGCGGTGGTGGGACGTGAACGGCCGCGCGAAGAGGCCGGTCTCGAGGCGGCCCGTCCGCCACAGCGCCAGCACGCGGTAGGCGAACTCCATCCGCAGCGGCCGCGGATTCCCCTCCCCCGCCGCCAGCGCGTCCGCGAACCGGCGCTCGGCGATGCACCGCTCCATGCGCAGCTGCACGCGGAGGTCGTGATGCGGCAGCCCCAGCAGGACGAGACCGGACGCGGCGGACAGGACCGCGAGACGGACCGCCGGGGCGAGGCGCGTCCCGAGGCGCGGGATCTCCGGCAGCGCCGGCAGGAGGAACGCCGCGACGGGCCAGGCCCCGAAGGCCGTCAGCAGCGCGCCGTTCAGCACGGACTGCGAATACCCGAGCGCGAGTCCGGGCGCGAGGTCGTCGTAGACGAACGCCGCCGCGGCGAACGGGGCGGCGACCAGCAGCGCGGCCCCGGACAGGACGCCGCCCAGCACCCGGGGGCTGCAGGCCCCGTCCCCGGCCTGCAGGCGGTCGACCAGCAGCAGCGCGCCGGCGTAGGGCGCGTAGAGGCCGAACGGCACGAACCCCAGCGCGCACAGCGCACAGGCGAGCGGCACCGCGGCGACGTGCCGGCGGGTCCGGGGCCGCAGCACGGCGACGAGGGCGTAGGCGAGGCCGAGGCCGAGGAGGTTCGTCATCGGGAAGGCGTAGTCCGGCAGGTTCCAGATGCTGGTTCCGACATGCAGCAGCGACGCGGACAGGAGGAGGAACGGCGCGACCGCGGCGGCGGCGCGGCGGGGGAAGACAAGGAACCAGGACGCCGCCGCGAGCGCGGCCGGCAGCAGCAGGTACGGCACCCACCAGCACGCGTCGCAGAGGCCCGTCGTCATCAGGAGCGAGGACAACCAGCGCAGCAAGCCGCCGGGGTAGAGACCGGGACAGGCCGCCTCGCGGAACCCCGCCCAGTCCGCCAGGCAGAACGTCTGGTCCGCCAGCTTCCAGACAACGGGGCGCAGGCGCAGCACGAGCACCGCGCAGGCCACCAGCGCGGCCGCCGCGACGCCGCCGGACAGGAGACGGGCGCTAGGCCTGATCTGGACGCGGGCGGACACGGCGGGTGGCGACGGCGGTGGCCGGATCCTCCGGCCAGTAGTGTTTGGGATAGCGGCCGCGCATGTCCTTGCGGACCAGCTCGTAGCTCGACTTCCAGAAGCCCGCGAGGTCCTTCGTCACCTGCACCGGGCGCTGGGCGGGCGACAGCAGGTGCATCACGACCGGCACGCGCCCCCCCGCGACCTTCGGCGTCGCCTGCAGGCCGAAGCACTCCTGCAGGCGCACGGCGACGAATGGCTCGGCCTCCTCGTAGTGGATCGTCATCATCGACCCGCTCGGCACCTCCATCTTCACGGGCGCCAGGCGATCCAGCTCGCGGCGGTCGTGCCCCGCCTCGCCGAGGGCGAAGTCCAGCACGGCGGCAAGGTCCAGGCGTTCGAGATGCGCCCAGCGGGACATGCCGAGGGTGAAGCCGCCGAACCAGTCCTCGAGATGCGCCTCGAGCGCGGCGTCGGAGACGTCGGGCCAGGCGGACGGGCCGTCCGGGCCGAACGTCCGGTGCAGGAAGCAGATGCGGGCCTGGAGCTGGCGGATTCCGGGCGTCCAGCACGGCAGGTTCGCGGCGCCCTTCTGCCGGACGCCCTCGAAGAGCGCCCGCTGCACGTCGACCTCGTCGGGCTTCGACTGCCCGCCCTCCTCCAGCACCATCCGCCCGAGGCGGCGCTGGCGCACGGCGCGGACGGAATCCGTCCGGCGGTCCCACTCCGTGACCGTTCCGTCCGAAATCTGGTCGGCGAAGATCTCCTCGATGGCCGCCTCCGCGATCGGGGCGGCGAGGTGGACCTTGGCGTCACCTCCACGGTCGTCCAGTTCGCACAGGACGAGGTAGGGTGCGGTCGCGAGGACCTCCGTCCGCTCGAGGAACGCGCCGCGGCCGCAGGTCATCTGGAACGTGCCGTTGCCGCGGTTGCGGGCGACGCGGTCCGGGAAGGCGTAGGCGAGCACCTCGGGGTCGGGCGTCCGCCCGCCGCGCTCCCAGCCCCAGCGGCGCGCGAGCTCCAGCATGCGCGGCGTCGGGCGGATGCGGGAGATGTCCGTCTCCCGCGTCCGGGAGCCCTCCTCGAGGACGGCGGCCCAGTAGGCGGAGGCGCGGTCGTGGAGCATCATGTTCGCGAGGCGGGGATGGGCCGCGAGGCGGGCCATGCGGTGGCCGCGTTCGGTGATGCGGCCGTCCCGGTCGAGCGCGCCGAGCAGGACCAGCAGTTCCTTCGCCCGGGCCCAGTTCGCGGCCGGAGGCGGCGTGAGCCAGGGCAGTCCGTTCCGCGCGGTCGTGCCCCAGGTCGCGGCCGTCAGCACCGTGGCGGCCAGGTCCGCGTCCATGATCTCGGGCTTCATCGCCGGCAGCAGCAGGCGGTCCTGCGCCTCGGTCCAGAGCCGGAGGCAGACGCCCGCGCAGACGCGGCCCGCGCGGCCGCGGCGCTGTTCCGCGCGGTCGCGCGTCAGGCGCAGCGTCTCGAGGCGGCTCATGCCGGAGCTCGCCGAGAAGCGGCTCACGCGCATCAGGCCCGAGTCGATCACCGTCGTCACGCCCTCGATCGTCAGGGAGGTTTCGGCGATGCTCGTCGCCAGCACGACCTTGCGGCGGCCGTCGGACGCGGGCAGCGGACGCAGGACGGCGTCCTGCTCCTCCTTCGGCAGCGCGCCGTAGAGCGGCATCACCGCGCCGCCAAGCCGGTCCGCGCCGTCCGCGCGGAGCTCCTCCGCGCAGCGCCGGATCTCCCCCTCGCCGGGTAGGAAGCAGAGGATGTCGCCGCCGGGTTCGGCCAGCGCGCGCTTCACGGCGCCGGCCATCTGCACGGCGGCGGGAGCCGTCGACTCGACCTGCAGGTAGCGCGTCTCGACGGGGAACATGCGCGCCTCGGCCGTGTGGACGTCGGCGTCGCCGAGATGCGCGGCGATGGATTCGACGTCCAGGGTCGCGGACATCACCAGCAGGCGCAGGTCGTCACGCAGCGCGCGACGGACGTCGAGCGCCATCGCGAAGCCCAGGTCGCAGGGCAGGGAGCGCTCATGGAATTCGTCGAAGATCACCAGCCCGACGTCCGAGAGCTCGGGATCGGAGACGAGGCGCTGCGCGAGCAGGCCCTCCGTCACGATTTCGAGGCGCGTGCGGGCGGAGACCTTCCGCTCCAGCCGCACCTGGTAGCCGACCGTCCCGCCGACAGGTTCGCCCAGGCGCCGCGCGATGTACGCGGCGCAGCTCCGCGCGGCAAGGCGCCGCGGCTCGAGCATCAGAATCCTACGCCCCTTCAGGAAGGAGGCGCCCAGCAACGCGGGCGGGACGCAGGTCGTCTTGCCGCTGCCAGGCGGTGCGCGGAGGACGACGGTGCGGTTCCGCTCAAGGGATTCGCGGATCTGCGGGACGATCGCTTCGACGGGAAACATGCCCGCAGCCCCCTCCGGGTCACTTCGCCTTCGCGTCGGCGACGGACTTCTTCTCTTTCCGCTTGGCGGGATCGACGTTCATCGCCTTGAGGATCTCGTCCGTCACGTCGATGGACTCGCGGGAGAAGGCCAGCATCGTCGAGTCGGCGATGATGTCGTAGCCGTTCGCCTTCGCGTACGCGTTGATCTTCGCGCGGATGTCCTCGGTCTCGATCTTCAGCAGGCGCGTCTCGAGGTCCGTCAGCTCGCCCTGGTAGTGCTGCGCGGCGGAGCGGAGCTCCTGCTGCGCGGCGAGGAAGCGGCGCTGCACGTCCTCGAGCTTCTTCTGCGC
>JAEDMN010000167.1 GCA_016302985.1 Kiritimatiellia bacterium
CCCCTTCGCGTTCACGAGATAGGCGGGCAGCGCGCCGTGGTGCTCGCCGACGCGCCCGCGCACCGGGGCCGCGCCCGGGAGCGCGGCGGCGGCGAGCTCGCCCGACGGGGCCGGGCGGCCCTTCGCCAGCGCGGCGGCGGCGCGGCCGACGCGGGCGCCCACCTGCAGGTAGGCGCCGGGCCGCAGCATCCGCGCGGCGGCCGCGCGCGGCAGGTCCGCCAGCGGACCGAGCACGTACACGCCGTCCGCGTCCTTCGGACGCAGGCAGTCGAGATCGAGGGCCGCGGCGCCGCGCCACTCCCGCGCGGACGCGCGGCAGGCGAAGACATCCGGCGCGAGGAGCGTGAGCGAGTTCGCGGCGTCGACCTGCGTCGCCGTGAACGTGCGGTCGCGCGCGGCCTGTTCGGCCTCCGCGAAGGACCGGGCCGACCCGTCCTTCATCGGCAGGCGGACCGTGCAGTCCCAGAACCGCGCCTCGATGTGGTCCGGATGCTCCGGCTTGAGATGGTTCTTCGCGGCGACCGGGAACACGTCGCTGACGGGCGTCGCCGTCACGCCGTCGCCGGACGGCGCCGTGCCGGAGACGACCATGCGGTGGAAGGCGTAGGTGCCGGACGGGAACGGCGCCGTGCGGCCGCCCGCCAGACGCGCCGCGCGGGCGCGGGGCGTGGCGTCCACGAGCACGCGCGCCTTCACGGCCTGGCGCCCGCTGCGGTTCGCCATCACGACGCCCGCGAAGCGGCCGTCCGCGTCCTTCAGCACGTCGCACACGGGCGCACCCGTGATGAACGGCACGCCCGCCGCGAGCATCGCCCGGTCGAGGGCGCGCTTCACGGCGAACGGCGTCGTGCGGGACGCGAGTTCGGCGGGCCGCTCGGCGCCGGCGAGGATCGCGATCTCGCCGAGCAGCTGGCGGGGATAGGTCACGTCCTGCACGCAGGTCACGCGCACGTAGCGGCAGGCGGCTTCGAGGTCGACGGTCGCGACGCGCATCACGTTGCCCGCGGCCGCGAAGGCGGTCGTGGAGACGGGCTCGCTCCAGGTCTTCCCGTCCGCGCTCGCCGACACCCTGAGCGCATGCGTGAGGAAGCCGCCATCGGCCGGCCCCTTGCGCCAGTGGCCCTCCCGGGGGCGCTCGCGGAAATAGCAGTCCAGCCGCACGCCGGAGATCTTCTTCACCGCCCCGAGGTCCGCCGTCACCGTCACGTCGCCCTCGTACTGGACGCTGTCGGACTCCGGACGCCCCGACCGCCCGTCGCTCAGGGCCGTGCCCTGCGGGTCGGAATGGATCTTCGCGTTCGGCCTGCGGTCCGTCGTGTAGACGTACGGCAGCCCCTTGCGGTCCACGTGCCGCGGGTCGAAGAACGCGCGGAAGAGCGGCGCCTCCGCCTCGTCGGCGGGGTCGCGCACGACGCGCAGCGTCCCCGCGACGTCTTCGCCGAGATACGGACGCGGCGCCACCAGGAACACGCGCGCGCCGGACTCCTTCGCGGCGATCGCCGCCGAAACCGCGGCGGACGAACCGCCGACCACCACGACGTCCGCCTCGCGGACGACGTCGACCTCCGCCGCCCCGCAGGCCAGCGCTAAAACGGAAAGAATGCACCCAGGAAGAAATTTCATGGGTGCATTCTACCAAATTTTCCCGCGAAGCGGGGGCGCGGCGGCTACTTCGCGCGCTTCGGGGGCCGGCAGATCAGCTCGTCGATGATGCGGCCGACCTCGACCTTGTTCAGCTTCTCGGTGATGCGGATGTGCGGGCCCTTCTCCTCGTCCGGAACCCACTCGTTCTCGCCCTTGTCGCCGACCATGCGGTACGTGCCGCGGTGGACGTTGAAGTAGGACGCCTCGCCGCGGACCGCCGCCAGCACGGCCGTCTCGTCCCACGCGGCCCGCCCGCCCATGCCGAAGCACAGGCGCTGGTACTTCGCGGGGTCCTTCGCGACTTCCGCGCGCGAGGGGATGTTGCCCGCGAAGACGTCCTTCACCGGGTTGCGCGGCCCCGCCATCTCCGCGATCTGCCGCCCGGCGAAGACGTCCCCGCCGTACTCCCAGTCGGAGAACACGATCGGCGTCGGCCAGTTCTCGAAGGCGATTTTCGAGGAAGCCGCGTCGTTCTCGCTGTTGTACTCGCGGCCGCGCGGGTACTTGCACGCCATCGCCACCCATTTCACCACCTTCTTCGCGACGAGGTCGCGGCCGGAGAGCGGCGAGATGGCGTCCGGCTTCGTCTCGAGCAGCCGGCGCAGGTTCGTGATGAAGCCGATCGAGCAGATGACGACGCTCTTGTCCGGCGCGGCCGCGAGGACCTTGCGGTAGACCTCGTTCGCGTCCGGCGCGTCGTCCGAGTCGAGGTGCTTCACCCACTGCGGATAGTCCGCCGCGAGCTTGCGGTACTTCCAGTGGCTCCAGCCGTTCTTGTTCTTCTCGATCTCCTGCGGCGTCGCCTTGTGGTTCGCGCGCACGTCGTCGCCCAGCACGCCCATCCCCTTCGCGCAGCCGACCGGGAGGTCCGCGCGGCCGTAGTAGCCGTTGATGACCTCGACCGCCGCGACGGACGCGTTGCCGCGCGTGCAGCTCACGGTCGCGAGGATCTCGCACTCGCCCGCGTCCGCGAGCGCGTGCAGCGCGGCCAGGGCCCCGACGTCGTCGAAGTCCGTCAGCATGTCGGTGTCGAGAATCACCTTCGGCACGCCGCCGAAGGCCGCCGCGGCGCACATCGCCGCGGCAAAGGTGAGGCTGGAAAGAAGTTTCATGTCCGGCATTCTCCCATATCCGCGCGCCCGCGTCAACTACTCGGCCTCGAGGACGACGCGGAAGCCCACGTCGAAGACCTTCTGCCACGGCTCGTAGGCCAGGCGGAACGAGCTCGTGCCCTCGCGCGGACGCGAGGCGAAGGAGCCGCCGCGGGCGACCTTCTTCGTCGACGGGTCCTGGGCGTTGCGGCCGTCGCCGTCCACGTAGGGGTACGGACGGTAGTCGCTGCGCGTCCATTCGGACGCGTTGCCGTGCATGTCGTAGAGCCCCCAGACGTTCGCCTGCGCGCGGCCCACGTAGTTGAGGCAGAACCAGTCGTCCTTCCAGCGTTCGTCGTGGAGCGGGAAGTTCTGCTCGATGCGGAACGGGCGGCGGGTGCGCATCGCGCCCGCCTTGCCCTCCCAGCCGAGCGACATGTTGCGGACGTCCTTGTCCGCGAAGTTCGCGTACGGCGAGAAGTCGTCGTCGAGGCCGCCCCACGGGAACGGCGTCGCCGTGCCCGCGCGCGCCGCCCACTCCCACTGCGCCTCGGTCGGAAGCGCGGCCTTCTCGCCCGTCGTCTTCGCCAGCCAGTCGCAGAAGGCCTTCGCCTCGTTCCAGCTCACGCGCACGACCGGCATGCGGCGGTGGCAGCCGACCCAGCCCGGCGCGCAGTGGTCCTTGCCGAACTGGTCCTGCCAGCCGGAATCGTGCTCCGGATCGTAGACCGCGTACTGGTCGTTGCGCACCTCCGTCTCGGAGATCCAGAACGGACGCGCGATCGTCACCGCCGCGCACGGGCGCTCGTCGTTCGCGCCGTCGGCGCGGCCCATGCAGAACGTGCCCGCCGGGATCAGGCGGAAGGTCATGGACTGTCCGCGGCCGAGCACGACCGTCTTCGTCGTCACCGGCGCCAGCTCGAAGATGTCGCCGAGCTGCAGCGCCGACGCCGCGTTCGCGTCCTTCAGCGGCCAGCCCGCGACCGCGGGCGCGGGCGCCGGCTTCGCGCACGCCTTCGGCGGGACGGGCGTGACCTTGCGCGCCTGCACCTTCGCGAAGTACGCGTCGTATTCGCCCTCGGGGTCGTCCTGCGTGTCCGCGTAGGCGTTCAGCAGGTACTTGCGGCGCTCGACCTGGTTCGTGCAGCCCTGGATGAACGGGTCGGTCGAGAACGCCGCCGGCCCCCACTTGCCCTTCCAGGGCGTGTTCAGGTCAGCCCAGGTGTAGAGGACCTCGAGGTCCGCCGGCGCCATCTCGACGCCGTGGTGGCCCTTCCGCAGCATCTGGACGAGCGGGCTCGTCGACACGTGGTAGTCGAGCGGGCGCAGCATCGGGATCTCGCTCTCGGGTCCCGGACGCCGCACGTACGGGTGCAGCATGCGGTACGCCTCCTCGGCCGTGCGCATGGTGAAGCGGCGGCCCGCGAGCTTCAGCGGGTCCTTCGCGTCGCTGCCGCCCTGGTCCGCGTGCCGCACGGGCGCCGTCTTCTCGTCGCCGTGGCAGGAGAGGCAGTACTTCTGCACGACGGGCCACGCCTCGGCGGCGAAGCCCCACGGACGCACCCCGTCCGCGTCGACGGGACGGATCTTCTGGATTTCGCCGCGGTGGTACTTGCGGTCCGCGATCGTCTGCTGCGTGCTCACGGACGTGCGGTTGTCCTCGTGGCAGCCCGTGCACGAGACGCGCTCGCCCGGCATGCCCGTCACCCACGAGCGCATGAGCTGCAGCGCCGCGCCGTCGCTGTCCAGCGGCTGCAGGGAGATCGGCGTGTTCGCCGGCATCTCGAAGCAGCAGCTTCCGTCGCTCTCCACGTCGACCGTGCCGAGCACGCGCTTGACGTCCCAGCCGGATTCGACGCGGTCGAGGCCGGGCGTGGAGTGTCCGCCCGTCTTGTGGTAGTTGTAGTGGTAGCTGAAGACGCGCAGGCGCTTCACCGCGCCGCGCGGCACGCCGGCAAGGCCCGGGCCCTTGTAGATGTCGGCGATGTGCACGCTGCAGGTCTTCTTCCCGGGCACGGAGCGGTCGGGGATGACCGGCGGGCGCGGACGCGCCTTGAAGGGCATCGCCTCGCAGTAGAGGCCGTCCGGATTCTCCGCGAGGATCGTGATGTTGTCGAACGTGTCGACGAGGCAGACGACCATCGGCGCGTTCTCGGACGTCTTGACCGTCGCCAGCAGGTGGTTGCGGTCCAGCGGATACGGGAACGAGAAGTACGGCTTGCCGCGCGCGAACTGGTTCTTCGTGTAGCCGTCCGCCATGTCGCCCTCGACGTCCTTCCCCCAGCCGGGAAACTCCTGCACGAGGCCGGTCTTCTCCTTCGGGAAGGTCTGCGCCGGCACGCGCAGATAGTTGTTCACGACGCCCCACTCGCGGGACGGCGGATCGTAGCGGAACGGATAGGCGCGGGCGAGCGTCGGGTCCACCAGGAAGAGCCGCCCGACCTCGGCGCGGTCGTGGTGGCCGCCGCCGAACATCGTGATCAGGTGCGGATCGCCCGGCACGCTGCGCGCGTTGTAGAAGAAGGTCGGCACCCAGGAGCCCGAGCCCCAGAGCGAAAGCTGGCCGACGCCGTCGGGGTTCATCGTCATCAGGATGCGCGAGAAGAAGTGCGGGATGTCCGAGTACTCCCAGCGCGTGAACATCACGCGGCCGTCGTGGGTGACGGACGGCGTGTAGTCGCTGTCCTGCTCGTACGTGAGCTGGCGCACCTCGCCCGTCTTCCGGTCCTTGCGGTACAGCACGGCCATCGGCATGTTGCCGTCCTCGCACGGCAGGAACTGGTACGCGGCCGTGCCGAGCATGACCACCTGGTCCTTGTTCGGCAGGTAGCAGGCGTCCCACCACTGGATGTCGAGGTGCTCGGACGGCGAGACCTCGACGGCCTTCGCCGCGCCGGTCGCCGGGATCTCGTAGACGCCGAAGAGGTTGTTCGTGCCGCGGTAGGTCGTGAAGAGGATGCGCGAGGCGTCGAAGTCGAGGTCCAGGTCGCGCACGACCGAGGTGTCCGTCGGCTTGTAGAGCGTCCTGAACTGCTGCCTGCCGCGGAGATTGGAGATGACGCCGATCTCGTTGTCGTAGCCCGTCCGGTCCATGTCCCAGTGGTTGTGGGCGTTGAGACCGAGGAAGCCGCAGGCGCGTCCGCCGAACGCGCTGGCGGGGCACGCCAGCTTCCGGCGGATGCAGAGCATCTCGTCGAAGTCGAGCACCGGGTTCGCGAGCATCGCCGCGCGGTAGGCCTCGACGAGGCGCACGGCCTCGGCGACGGTGACGGACTCGGCCGCGGCGGGCACCGCCGGGTCGCCCTTCCGGTTGGCGCGCACGCCGCCGTACGGCGCCTGCAGCGCGGCCCGCACCGCGGCCTCGCGCGCGATCAGCGCCTCGACGGCCGGCGCGTGCTTCGCATGGTCGTAGCCCTTCCGCGCCTTGAGATGGGCGAGGGAGCGCCGCGCGGCGTCTGCGCTGAACCAGCGCATCTGCTCGCGGCAGCGGTCGACGGAGCGGGAGCCCGAGACGCCGAGTTCGCGGAGCTTCCGGATGGAATAGCCGGGCTTCACCTCCGTGCGGCGGTCGCGCGTGAGGTCGACGCCCGCGTGCTCGTCCGCGCGCGTCCAGAGGACGCCCCCGTCGTCGTCCGCGGAGACGCCGACGTCGAACGTCCAGTCGCGCGGGTCGCGCCCGTACGCGTCGTTGCCGGTCACGAAGGTGTAGCCGTCGAGCGCCTTCACCTCGCCCAGGTCGACGACGAGCGGCTGGCGGTAGCGGCCGTGGTACTTCGTCTTCACGTCGCCGTCCAGGCACTGCGCCGGCCCCTCGTCGCGCACGACGCCGTCGCCCGGTGAAACGACCTTCGCGCCCTTCAGCGGGATTTCGGCGCCGTTGCCGAAGAGCTTGAGGTCGCAGATCTGCCAGCTGCGGTTCGCGTAGTCCGGCGCCCCGTCCACGCCGGGACGCGAGGCCGTGACCGTGAGGCGGATGAACCGCGCCGGCACGCCGCCGGCGTGGAGCGAGGTCGTGACGCCCGCGAGCGCGGCCGCGAGCACGGAGAAGACGAAGACGGGATGTTTCATGGGTCGGAGGGATTGGGATTAACGGAAAAGGATGACGGTCGCCTTGGCGCGCACCTCGACCGCGCCGGGACCGGAGATGTAGTCGGGATAGCGCGCGGCCGTGACCGTGCCGGAGACGCCGCGGCCGCCCAGTTCGAGCCGGTCGAGCCGGATCGTGCCCGGGTAGTCGAGCCGCAGCTTCGCGCCGGCCGCGACGGAGATCTGGGCCGTCTCGGGCACATCCGGCACGTCGGCGGCGAACGCCGTCTTCGTCACGGAGACGTCGTCGACGCGGGCGATCCTGTCGCAGTTGGCCTGCGCCGACTGGCCGGCGATGCGCAGCGTCCAGCGTCCGGCGGACGGCACGCGGAAATACGCGGTGCGCGGCACGAACTCGAACGTCTCGACGGCGAAGGCCCCGATCTCCACGGCCTGGGACGCGAAGTCGCCGCCCGCGGGGTAGATGTACGCCTTGAGCGGGTTGAGGCCCTGGTCGGTCCGGCCGCCGTCCTTCTGGTTGTACCGCGTCGCCGTGTGCATGCGGAAGACGTAGACGCCGGCCTCGTCGAGGTCGAGGTCCTGCTCCATGTACGCCGTGCCG
>JAEDMN010000010.1 GCA_016302985.1 Kiritimatiellia bacterium
GGCGCAGGAGTCGTTAGCAAAGCCCCGGTTTCATTGCCTCAAACGGCGATTCGCGCCATCCAACTGCCGAATTTAGGATGATACGATTCTCGCTTGTCGGACGGTGATATTTCGGCGTCCCGGGTGGGATCCGCTTGGATGTCTTCATGTCCATACTTGCCTCCTTGTGTCTTGGACTCACAAGAATGTATACAGACAACGCCTGACTTATTCAACTTCACGCTGAAGCCCGCCTAACCTGCCAACCGCGACGCGCTAAACATCCAACCTTTGCGCTGGCAACTCGCGCGCGGGTGGGTCTTTCTTTTTGTTTCGACTGTGTTTCGAAGCCGACCGTCACTTCTTATCCGGGGACGCACCTTCCTTCGCCCTGCGGGCCGCCTTGCGGGCCGCCTTGCGGAATTCCGAGGGATTGACGGCATGCGGATCGGCCCAGAGCCCCTTGCGCGCGGCGCGGGCCTCGGCTTCTGCCTTGCCGTAGACGGGATTCTTCGAGTGGACGTACCGCCACGCGAGGCCGGCCTCGACCATCTTCAGATTGACGTTCGTCTCGCCAAGGAAGATGGTTCCAAGCACGCGCCTGTACTTGTCGCGCGAGGACGATTCGACCCGGACCTCCTTCCCCGCGATCAGCGAGGCGAGGTACGCCTTGCTCTTCTGCCCGAACGCCTGCTTGCTTTCGGGTGCGTCGATGTCGAGCAGGCGGATCCTATGCTGCGTCTTCGCGGCGTCGAGCACCGTCACCGTGTCGCCGTCCGCAATGTGGACGACCCGGCCGACAAGCTCGCCGGCCATCCCGCACCAGGCGCCCAGCAGAAGCAGCGCCGCCATCCAGAACTTCCCCATCCGTCTTCCTTTGTCCCCGCGCGCACCGGGGAAGACGGGCACGGAAGGGACCGGGACGGACACGACGGCGCGGGGACGCGCCGCGCAGGCACGCCCCGCCTGCGTGTCGTTCCAGGTTTAAAGGCGTGGTAGTATTCCTGCGGAACGACGCGTAAGCGTTGTTGTTAGATTGTCAGGGCGCTATGATAGCATTTCCCGTCCACTTCGTGGGACGGATTCTTCCGGACGCGGCCTGGCGGAGCCGGCGCGGCGACATGCGGACGCGTCCGGAGCTGAATTCCGGGACATTGTAGCTGAGCATCCGGCGGCCGTGTTCCGCAGGATCCTCGACCGGGAGGAGGAAGGGATGGCCGAACGTGCCCGTGGCGGGGTCGAATGCGGCGAGATAGGGCCGCGTGTAGGCGCCGTCGTCCCGACGCGAGGAGAAGACCATCCAGCGGCCGTCCGACGAGAAGCAGTGGTAGCTCTCCGCGTCGGAGCTGTTGATCTCCGTGCAGGGACGCGCCCGGAGCGTCGTGAGGTCGACGATCCACAGGTCCGCGTCGCGGTGCCAGATGTGGAACTGCCCGCAGTGCCCCGCGGCGAAGACGAGCCAGCGGCCGTCGGGCGAGACGCGCGGCAGGGACACGCTGAGCTTCGCGGACGCGCCGTCCAGCAGCGTGCGCGGCGCCGAGAACGTCCGCGTGGCGGGGTCGAAGGTCCGCATGCAGAGGTCGTAGTAGATGTTCGTGATGTTCGCGCCGCCATGGAGCCGCTCGCGCGACTGGACGTCCGCGGGCAGCGCGGAAAGCCCCGTCCGGCGCGCCGTCGTGAAGAGCGTGCGGCCGTCCGGGCTCCACGCCGGATAGCACTCGAAGCGGTCCGCGCCCGTCTCGACGGGCGACACCGCGTCGTCCGCAAGCGAATAGAGGACGAGGTCGCTCGAGAGGTCGAACACCTCGACCTTCCCCGGATCGCTCCAGTAGAACTCCTGCCGGGCCTCGTTCACCGAGAACGCGAGGAAGTCGCCGCTCGGATGCCAGGCCGGGTACGTGCAGATGCCGGGCAGGCCAGGCGTCGCGAGGTCGACCTTGCGCAGGCCGTACTTCGGCGAGTGGACGACCGTCCCCTCCGACGCCTTGCGCAGGTGCAGCATCCAGGTCTCCGGATCCGCGCCGCGGTAGGTGTGGCAGTTCATGCACTGCTCCGCGGGCCCCTGGTCGTTGCGGTAGAGCGGCCATTCGTCGAAGGTGGCGAGGTCGCGCTGGTAGACGCCAATGCGGTGGAAGCCAGTGTAGCCGGGCGGGATGAGCCGATAGGTGAGGCAGGCGTCGACGGGGTGGCGCGAGACATGGTTCGTCGCCACCAGCGCGGGCCGGCCGCCCAGCGACAGGGTGACCTCGAGCGCCTCGCCCGCATGGCGGGCGAGGTAGGTCCGCCAGGCCTTCGGCTCGAAGCGGATGAAGTCCCCTTCCGCCGCGAGCACGTCGCCGTCCGCCGCCCGGTAGACGCAGGTCGCGGTCTCGCCCGCGGGCGCGTCGAGCACGCGCATGTTGAGCGGCGCGATGTTCGGCGGCAGCGTCACGTCCATGTAGACGGGACGCAGCCGCGCCGCCGCCGCGCACAGGCCCGCGAGGGCGCAGAGGACCAGGACCGCACGCCTCATTTCACCAGCTCCTCGTAGAAGTAGTACGTCTTCGACCACCGCGCCACGAACGCGTCCTGGTCGGTCACGGACCGGAGCGCCGCGTGGAACGCGTCCCGCTCGGGATCGGGCCGGCCGGTCGCGACGACAAGGGCCTGCCGCACCACCGCGGGCATCCGCCCGTCGGGGTAGAGCGCGGCGACGAGACGGGGATTCCGCGCCAGCACCTGCAGACGCCGGTCGAGCAGGATGGCGGCCAGGCGCGCCGGCGCGAGTTCGGCCGGGCAGTTCACGAGCTCGGCGTAGCGGCGGTAGACGAGGGATTCGGGATTGTTCAGGGAATTGAAGAAGACGCGCTCCTCCGCCAGGTCGTCCCGTCCGAGCGCACGCGCGTCGCGCGCGAGCCCGCGCAGGTCGTCCGGCACCTCGCCGGGCCGGTGCGCGCGCAGGAACGCCAGCCGGTCCGCCGCGTACGCGGAGAGGAAGGGACAGCGCGCGAGCTGTTGGAACTTGCGCTCCGCCAGCGGCCATTCGCCCGTCAGGACGGCGCGGTCGCCCAGCAGCTGGAGGTGGCGGGGCTGCCAGTCCTTCTCGGGGATCATCTGGTGCACCCAGCGGCGCGCGGGGTTGAGCAGGCCCCAGCCGAAAAGGAGCTCGAAACCGTCCATGTGGTACTCCTCCGCCGGCGTCGTGCCGTGGAACGAGAGGACCGGGCGCTCGAGGAGGTCCTGCGGCAGGCGGTCCAGCCGGTGGAGCGCGAGGATGCGCCACGCGACCTCCATGCGCATCGGCTCGTCCCGCGTCTCCTCGTACGCGACGACGCCGGCCCAGTCCCGCGCCACGCCCATGCGCTCGACGCGGAACTGCGGACGGAGGTCCAGCCGGCACGCCGCGGCGGCCGCCAGCCCGCCCGCCGCGACAAGGAGCAGCGCGGGGCCCGCGAAGCGCGCGGCGCGCGGGAAGGAGGCCGTCCACCCCTTCCAGCCGCGCGCCTGCGCGGCCTCGGCGAGCGCCATCCCGGTCAGCGCCGCGACGCAGAGCAGGTTCGCGACATTCAGCGCGGAGAACCGGACGTGGGCGAACAGCGCGCCGCCGTAAATCCAGGCGTTGGACGGGGCGAGGTCCGCGTAGAAGAGCGCGCCCACCAGCGGCAGCGCGAGGGCGAACTGCGCGAGCGCGGCCAGGCGCAGGCCCCAGCGGCCCGCGGGACGGGACGGTCCCGCGGCGGACAGCATCGCGAGCAGCGCGCCCAGCGGCGCGTAGACGCCGCAGGGCACGGCCCCGAGGATTCCGACGGGCGCGAGCAGCAGCGGCCATGCGCCGCGCAGGCGGCGGCCGGCGGCCGCCAGCGTGGCCGCGAGGGAGAGTCCCAGCAGGTTGGCCCAGCCCATCGACGAATCGGGCAGCAGCCAGATCGTCGTGCCGGCGAGGAGCGGCGGGGCCAGGAGGATGAACGCGGGCAGGGCAAGCAGGACCGCGCCGCCGCCGCGCGCCGTCCGCGGGAAGAGCGCGGCGAGCAGCAGGGACGCCAGGAACGAGCCGAAGGCGTACGGCGCCCAGCCCCACGCCGTCAGGCCGGTGGCGGCGAGAAGCCGCGCCGGCCAGGACAGCGCGCCGCCGGGATACGAGAACGGACCCGGCGCGGCCAGTTCGCGGAAGCCCGCCGCGTCCGCGAACACCAGCGTCTGCGAGGCGAGCTTCCACAGGACGGGCGACCACCAGGCCGCCAGGACCGCGGCAAGAACCGCGGCCCCGACGGAGACGATGACCGCCCGATTCCTCACATCAGGACTCGGTGGCTTCCGCCTTGCGCAGAAGCTCGCGGTTCTTGACGCCGAGTTCGGGCTTCTTCGCGAAGCTCGCCACGAGGGCGGCCTCGAGGTTCTCGCCCGAGAGGCCCGTGCAGCCGAACTTCTTCAGCGCGGCGAGCATCATCGTGTTCGCGGCCTTCGGCACGCCGAAGTCCTCGGCCATCTTCAGGGCCGGCCACTGGACGAGGCGGACGCCCTCCGGCGGCTGCTTCGTGATCGGGACCGTCGCGTCGACGATGATCAGGCTGCCCGGCAGCATGTCGTCCACGAAGCGCTCGTAGGCCGGCTGGTTCATGCACACGAGGACATCCGGGTGGTCGACGGCCGGCGAGCCGATCGGCGTGCCGGAGACGACCACGGAGCAGTTCGCGCTGCCGCCGCGCTGTTCGGGCCCGTAGCTCGGGAACCAGAGCGTGTGGCGGCGCTCCAGACGCGCGGCCTCGGCCACCGTCAGGCCGAGCGAGAGGACGCCCTGGCCGCCGTAGCCGGCGAACTTGAAGCGGCGCTCCGGGAAGGCGGCGTCGTCCTCGGCCGGCGGGACCGCGTTCTTCTCGGCGAAGAGTTCCGCGCAGGTCGCGACCTGCGGGACCGGCTTCACCTGCAGCACGGGCGACTCGACCGCCGCCGCGGACTCGGCCACGCCGACGCCCTTCTCGACGTCGCGGAACGTGCCGAGCGGGAATTCACGCTCCATCTCGTTCATGCAGAACGCGGCGGACTTCTGCGCGTCCATGCGCAGGTTGGTCGGGCACGGCGCGAGGATCTCCAGCAGCGCGTAGCCCTTGTGGGCGCGCTGGATCTCGAACACGCGCCTGATCGCGGCCTTCGTCTGCATGATGCGCTTCGTGTCCGCAACGGAGACGCGGGCGATGTAGACGGGCGCCTGCAGCTGCGAGAAGACCTCGCAGACGTGGAGCGGATGGCCGGTCAGCGCGGGGTCGCGGCCGAACGGCGTCGTGGTCGTCTTCTCGCCCTCGAGCGTCGTCGGGGCCATCTGGCCGCCGGTCATGCCGTAGAGGGAGTTGTTGATGAAGATGCAGCCGAAGCCCTCGCCGCGCGACGCGGCCTGGAAGGCGTTGTTGAAGCCGATGGCCCCGAGGTCGCCGTCGCCCTGGTAGGCGATCGTGACCGCGTCGGGGCGCGCGCGGCAGACACCGGTCGCCGCCGCGGAGGCGCGTCCGTGCGCCGCCGAGACGTGGGCCGCGTCCCAGTAGTAGTAGGTGAACACGCCGCAGCCGACGGGGTCGACGAAGATCGTCTCGTCCTGCAGGCCCATCTCGGCGCAGCACTCGGCGATCAGCTTGTTCACGATGCCGTGGCCGCACCCGGGACAGTAGTGCGTCACGCGGGTGTCCTTCCCGCTGCGCGGGAAGCGCTGGTACATGCCCTTCTGCTCAATGACTTTCATGGAAATCTCCTACGCTCACTTCCCGAGGATCCTGCGGACCGCCGCGACGGCGTCGTCGACGGTGACGACCTGGCCGCCCATGCGGTGCAGCATCGTCACGTCGGCGGACTCGGCGCCGAGCCCCGCCTTCGCGAGCTGCAGGCGGACGTCGTCCGAGAACTGCCCCGCGTCGAGTTCGATCGTGAGGATCCGGCGGCCCTTCGCCGCCGCCGCGAGCTGTTCGCGCGGGAACGGGTTCAGGGAAATCGGACGGAAGCAGCCGACCTTGAGGCCCAGCTTGCGGCAGGCCTCGGCGGTCGTGCGCGCCACGCGGCTCGCGATGCCGAACGCGACGATCAGCAGCTCGCAGTCGTCCGCGAGGTACGTCTCGCCCTCGGCGTCCTTCGCCATCTCGGCGTACTTGGCCTGCAGCTTCTCGTTGAAGACCTCCTGCGCGGCCGCGTCGAGGAAGATGGACTTCACCAGGTTCTCGCGCGTCTTCGCCTCGCCCTGGGCGGCCCATGCGGAGAAGTCGGGCCGCGCCAGCTCGGTCTCGGGCAGGCGCACCGTCTCCATCATCTGGCCCTGCAGGCCGTCCGCGAAGACGATCGCGGGCGTGCGCCACTTGGTCGCCATCTGGAAGGCCTTGATCGTCAGGTCGCACATCTCCTGCGCGCTCGCCGGCGCGTAGGTGAACGTCTGGTAGTTCCCGTGGCCGCCGCCCTTCACTGCGGGCGTGTAGTCGCTCTGCTCGGGGTAGACGTTGCCGAGGCCCGGACCCGCGCGGTTGACGTCCACGACGACCGCCGGAAGCTCCGCGCCCGCGAGGTAGCTGATGCCCTCCTGCATGAGCGAGAAACCGGGTCCCGACGTCGCCGTCATGCACAGCTTGCCTGCGGCCGCCGCGCCGAACATCATGTTCACGGACGCCGTCTCGCACTCGGCCTGCACGAACGTGCGGCCCAGCATCGGGAACCACTTCGCCGCGCCGTGCGCGATTTCGCTGGCGGGGGTGATCGGATAGCCGAAGTACAGGTCGCAGCCCGCGTAGAGGGCGCCCATCACGACGGCTTCGTTGCTCTTGACGAATTTCGTGGTCATGCCTTCACCACCTTGATCGCATAGGGTTCCGGGCAGTTGTAGAAGCAGATGGCGCAGCCGATGCACCCCTCGCCCTTGTAGCCGACGGGACGAATGCCCATCTTGTTCATCGTCGTCTTCAGCTCGAGACAGCCCTTCGGACAGGCCGCGACGCAGCGGCCGCAGCCCTTGCAGCTGTCCTCCTCGATTTCCGGGTGGTTGACCACCGCCTGTTCAGTTCCGTCCATTTTGCACCTCTTGTAAAAACTGCGCAATACTACCAAACGTCACGCTAGTCCGCCAGCTTGAGGGCGGACTGGTCGACGGCGCTCTTCCGCCTGAACTTCAGCGCGCCGGGGCAGTCGTCCTGCGGACCGAAGCCGGAGTAGCTCATGTTGCACCACTCGACCTCGCCGCAGCCCTCGTAGACGCGCGTCTTCGGCATGTTCTTGCAGAAGCCGCACTCGGAGACGAGCAGACGGCCGCGCGGATGGCGGATGATCGTGACGTCGTCAAGCTTGAAGCCACTGTTGTTGAAGTAGGAGCAGCCCAGGAGGCGCGTGTCCCACGCCGCAATCTCGTAGCCGGTCTTGCCCGTGTCGGCGTAGCAGTCGCGCAGGATCGTGGACCCGCCGCCCGCGAGCTTGAAGTTCACGGAATCCTTCAGCATCTCGCGGTCCTCGCCCGGCTTCGCGGGCGGCAGCGGACCGCCCCAGACATGGCAGCGGGTGTAGCGGTTCGAGCCGCCGGCGACCTGGTGGATGCCGTAGGTGTAGTCGACGACGACGCAGTCCGTGTAGTGGCTGTCGCCGCCGTTCACGTAGATCGCGGAGTTGCCGGCGAGGCCGGGCATCAGGCACTTGAAGTAGAGGTTGTTCGCGATCAGCTCGTAGCCGCCGTCGACCCGCAGGCCGTACGTCTTGCCGTTGAGAAACGTCGTGTCCGCGAGCGTGAAGTGCGCGAAGCCGGTCAGGCGCATGCACGAGGCGAGGCCGTTGCCGTCGATCACGCCGCCGCGGACGAACTTGTTGTAGTCGTGGCTGACCCCGCTGCCGAAGGAGCGCGCGTCGACCTCGAGGACGTACCGCATCGGCGCGACGGCCTTCAGCACCGCGCTCTTGTTCAGCTGCAGGGAGCAGCGGTTGGTCACGCGGATCGGCGCGGAGACGCGGTAGACGCCGCGCGGGATGGTCAGCGTGCCGTCGCAGGACGCGTTGACCGCGCGCTGGAGGCGCGCCGTGTCGTCCGGCTCGCCCGCCTCCGCGGGGAATTCGTCCAGCGAATGGTCGCGGCCGTCGCCGAGCGCGCCCGGCGGCAGACGCACGAGCTGGATCGAGGCGATCTCGAAGCCGTGCGGCTTCTGCAGCGTGCCGGCGCAGAGCCACCTGCCGAAGCAGAAGTGGACGGCGTTGAACCGGCGCGCGTCCGGCAGCGTCCCCTGTCCGACGGGCGGGTGCCCCTGCCAGTGCGTGAACGGGGTCATCTCCGGGAACGGCAGCAGGACGTCCTGCCAGTCCTCCGAGACCGGCAGGCCGGTGCTGCCCCAGGTCGTGCCGTCGGACTGGTGGAAGCCGACCTCGACGGCCGTCGTGTCGGGGTCCGTCGCGCGGATGCGGATCTTCACGGCGGCGTCGCGGCCGTAGTCCGGCAGCGCGGCGCCGTCGACCTTGTAGCTGAAGGAGCGCGCGTCGGGCTTCTTCGCGAATTCGCCCGGCGCGGACGCGTAGACGTGGTGCGTTCCGACGAGCTGCGGCACGAGTTCCACGGGGGCGTCCTTCGCGAGGACGGCGGCGCTCAGCGCGACAAGGGACAGGAGGATGAGGCGGGGCGTGTTCATGGATGTCCTTTCCGGGATGGAGTGGAAATGAAAAGGCGGCCCCCGCTCGCGGGATCCGCCTCTGCGCCGGGCGCGTTCCGGTCAGACCAGCTGGCCGAGGAAGCGGAGGTCGTTCTCGTAGAGCCAGCGGATGTCGGGGATGCCGTACTTGATCATGGCGATGCGCTCGACGCCGAAGCCGAACGCGTAGCCGCTGACCTCCTCCGGGTTCCAGCCGACATGGCGGAAGACGCGGGGGTCGACCATGCCGGCGCCCGCGACCTCGATCCAGCCGCTCTGCTTGCAGACATTGCAGCCCTTGCCCTTGCAGACGTGGCAGGAGAAGTCGACCTCCACGCTGGGCTCGGTGAACGGGAAGAAGTGGGGGCGGAAGCGCACCGTGACGCTGTCGCCCATCATCTCCTTCGCGAAGTAGGCGAGCACGCTCTTGAGGTCCGCGAGCGACACGGGCTTCGTGTCGACGTAGAGGCCCTCGATCTGGTGGAAGTTCGCGGAGTGCGTGGCGTCCGTCGTGTCGCGGCGGTAGGTGCGGCCGGGGCAGATCACGCGCACCGGCGGCTTGTTCGCAAGCATCGTGCGGATCTGCACCGGGGAGGTCTGCGTGCGGAGCAGCAGGTCCTCGGGCGTGCGCGTCATGCCCTCGCCGCGGATTTCGGCGCTGTCGATCCAGAACGTGTCCGTGCGGTCGTTCGTGGGGTGGTGCTCCGGCGTGTTGAGCGCCGTGAAGTTGTTGAAGCGCGTCTCGATGTCCGGGCCGTCCGCGACGGTGAAGCCGAGCTTGCCGAAGATGCGCGCCGTGTCGGCGATGACGCGGCTGAGCGGATGCTCGACGCCCGGCGCGGCCCAGCGGCCGGGCAGCGTCGCGTCGACGTCCTCAGCCTTCGCCGCGCCCGCGCCCGCGCCGGCGCCCTTCGCGGCCAGCGCGGCCTCCATCTCGGCGCGCCAGGCCTGGACGGCCTTGCCGAACGCGGGACGCTCCTCCTTCGGGACGTCCTTCATGGCCTTGATGAGCGCGGGGATGGAGCCGTTGCGGCCCACGTACTTGATGCGAAGCTGTTCGACGGCGGCGGCGTCCGGCGCGGCGGCGACTTCCGCCAGCGACGCGGCCCTGCCCTGTTCAAGTTCTTCGAGTGTCATAACGCGATACTTCCGGGTGAAAATGTCTGGATATTATACCCGCATCGGGAGTCGATGGCAAGCGCTAGAGGATGGCGTCCACGAGCGGCTTGAGCTCGGGGCAGTCCAGCGACTCGACCGCGCCGCGGTCGACCGCGGAGGCGTAGTCCGCGTTGATCGGCAGGCGGCAGGCGACCGGCACGCCGTGCTTCGCGGCGAGGGCCTCGACCTGGCTCTTCCCGTAGATCTCGTGCTTCTTCCCGCAGTCCGGGCAGACGAAGTAGCTCATGTTCTCGACGAGGCCGACGACCTTCTTGTCCATCATCTCGGCCATGCGCACGGACTTCTCGACGATCATGCCGACGAGCTCCTGCGGCGAGCAGACCACGACGACGCCGTCGATCGGCAGGGACTGGAAGACCGTGAGCGGCACGTCGCCCGTGCCCGGGGGCATGTCCACGAACATGATGTCGATGTCGTCCCAGAAGACCTCGGTCCAGAACTGACGCACCGTGCCCGCGATCACCGGACCGCGCCAGACCACGGGGTCCTCGGGCTTCTCGACCAGCATGTTGAGGGAGATGACGCGCACGCCGCCCGCGGAGATGCCCGGCAGGATGCCCTGCTCGCTCGCGAGCGTGCCGCCGGAGATGCCGAACGCCTTCGGGATCGACGGACCCGTGATGTCCGCGTCGAGGATGGCCGTGCGCAGACCGCGCTTCGCGGCCGCGGCCGCGAGCGTGCTCGTGACGAAGCTCTTGCCCACGCCGCCCTTGCCGCTCGCCACGGCGATCACCTTCTTCACCTTCGACGCCGCGTTCAGCTTCGCCGAGAAGTCGAACTGCTCCTTGCGTTCCGAGCAGCTCTGTCCGCAGCTGCTGCAGTCGTGCGTGCAACCTTCGCTCATCACTTCACTCCTTAGGACTTCAAATTAAAAGGGACGGGAATTATAGCAAATCCCCGTCCCCCGTGGTAGGGCGCGATCTCCCATCGCGTCAGTAGACGAACAGCATCTCGCGGTACTTCGGCAGCGGCCAGCGGGCGTCGTCCACGAGGTGCTCGAGCGCGTCGACGGTGCGGCGGAGGTCCGCGGACGCCGCGATCTGCTCCGCGGAACCGCCCTTCGCGAGCGCCTTGTCGAGCTTCTCGCACTTGACGTGCAGGTCGTCGAGGCCCGCGCCGAGCTTGAGCGACAGCGCCTTCAGGCCGGTCACGCCGACCTTGAGGCCGTCCTTCTTCGCGAGGGAGATCGCCGTCGCGAGCTTCGAGAACTCGTCCGCGACGACGGGACGGACCATCGCGCGCGCGATGTCGAGCGCGACGCCGCCCTCGATGCGGATGCGGCGCTCGTAGTCCTCGCGCGCGATCTCGAGGCGGCTCTCCATCTCGACGCGCGTCAGCACGCCGTAGCGCACGAAGATGTCCTGGTTCGCGCGCACGCCGAACGGCGCGATGGCCGAGGGCGTGTCCGGCAGGTTCGGCAGGCCGCGCTTCGCGGCCTCCTTCGGCCAGTCGCCGGAATAGCCGTCGCCGCTGAAGAGGACGCGCTTGTGGGCGCGGATGAGGCGCTGGAGGAGCTTCTGCAGGTTGACGTTGAAGTCGCCCGGCATCGCCTCGACCTTGTCGGAGATCGCGTCCATGGACTCCGCCACGATCGTGTTCAGCACCATCTGGTTCATCGCGCAGTTGTGCGACGAGCCGGGCGCGCGGAACTCGAACTTGTTGCCCGTGAAGGCGAACGGCGAGGTGCGGTTGCGGTCCGTCGTGTCCGCGGGCAGCGGCGGCAGGGTGTCCACGCCGATCTTGAGCTTCGCGCGGCCGGACGCCTTCTCGGCCTTGCCGGTCTCGATCTCGCGCATGACGGCCGTGAGCTCGTCGCCGAGGAAGATGGAGATGATCGCGGGCGGCGCCTCGTTCGCGCCCAGGCGGTGGTCGTTGCCCGCACCCGCGGTCGTCGCGCGCAGGAGGTCCGCATGCAGGTCGATCGCGCGGATGACGGCGGAGAGCACGGTCAGGAAGATCGCGTTCTCCTTCGGGTTCGAGCCGGGGTTGAGCAGGTTGCGTCCGCCGTAGGCGATGGACCAGTTGCAGTGCTTGCCGCTGCCGTTGACGCCCTCGAACGGCTTCTCGTGCAGCAGGCAGACGAGGCCGTTGCGCTCGGCCGTGCGGCGCAGCGTCTCCATGACCAGCATGTTGTGGTCGACGGCCAGGTTGAGGTCCTCGAACATCGGCGCGAGCTCGAACTGCGCGGGCGCGACCTCGTTGTGGCGCGTCTTCGCGGGGATGCCGAGCTTCCAGAGGCTCTCCTCGACCTCGTTCATGAACTTGAGGATCCGCGGGCGGATCGCGCCGTAGTAGTGGTCGTCGAGCTGCTGGTGCTTCGCCGGGGCGGCGCCGAAGACGGTGCGGCCGGTCTGCAGCAGGTCGGGGCGCTGCAGGTAGAACCGGCGGTCGACGAGGAAGTACTCCTGCTCCGCGCCGAGCGTCACCGAGACGTGCTCCTCGGGCAGGCCGAAGTGCGAGAGCAGGCGGCGCGTGGCCTTCGTCAGGGCCTGCACGGAGCGCAGCAGCGGCGTCTTCGAGTCGAGCGCCTCGCCCGTGTAGGAGCAGAAGACGGTCGGGATGCAGAGCGTCGCGCCGTTCGCGTGGCGCTTGATGAACGCGGGGCTGGTGGGGTCCCAGCTCGTGTAGCCGCGCGCCTCGAAGGTCGAGCGCAGGCCGCCGGACGGGAAGCTGGAGGCGTCCGCCTCGCCGCCGATGAGGTTCTTTCCGCAGAACTTCTGCACCGCCTGGGCGGGCCCCGTCGGCTCGAGGAAGGCGTCGTGCTTCTCGGCCGTGCCGCCGGTGAGCGGCTGGAACCAGTGCGTGAAGTGCGTGGCGCCCTTCGACAGCGCCCAGTCCTTCATCGCATGCGCCACGTCGTCCGCGATGGACGGATCGAGCGGCTTGCCCTCGTTGATCGTCGCCAGCAGCTTCCTCGCCGTGGTCTTGGGCAGGAACGCGCGGATCTCCTTCTCGCCGAAGACGTCCGTGCCGTACGTCTCCATCGAGGTGTCCGGCGCCGCCGTCGCGGACGGCGTCGCGGGGATGTATTCGGCAATGGCGTTGATCGCGTGCGTGCGGTTGTTCGTGCTCATGGAGCGGATAGTATACACGAAATCGGCGCACATGAGATGTAAAACTTGGACACCTCGTGCCAAGTATTTACATTAACTGTAAAATCCGCCGGATGGGAACCCCTAGCAGCTCCACCCGCGCCAGAAATTCCAGAACGGCTGGACGCGCTGGAAAGAAGAAGCGGCGGGGCGACCGTCCAGCCAGTCGGCTAGCCGCGGAGCACCTTGTCGTAGTTGAAGCCGTAGCGGGCGAGTTCGGTCGCGAGGTCGTACTTGCCGCGGGAGAACGGCGTCATGAGCTTCTTCGCCTCGGGGCAGCAGGTGTCCTCCTTCTCGGCGCACCACTTGATGGACGCGCCCTCCTTCTTGCCGCGGCCGAGCTCCATGCACATCTGGCCCAGGCAGCAGGCCGTGGAGGAGCGCTGCGCCTCCTCGGCGTTCGTGACCGTGTAGGTCGGGTCGCCGAGGCGGATCGCCTCGAGCCAGTTCTTCCAGTGGCAGTCGGACGTGTGGAGGGCGATCTCCGGCTTGGCGATCTTCTCGAGGAGGATGTTCTTCGAGGCCATGAGCGGCTGCATCTTGCCGTTCGACGGCACGTCGGGGTCGCTCGGGGTGACCTTGACCTTGCCGCGCATGCAGTAGAGCCACTCGCCCTTCTCGCCGATGAACTTGACGCCCATCGGGAACTTGTTGCAGACGTGCAGCTCGGTCTTGCCGCCGTTGTAGGAATAGTGCAGGTCGTACGTCGTGTGGACGTTCCAGAGCTTGCCGCCCGTCGTGTCCATCCACTCGCACGTGCCCGTGACGGAGTCGGGGCCGGAGTCGTCCTTGCCGAGGCCCCACTGCGCGATGTCGATGTGGTGGGCGCCCCAGTTCGTGATCATGCCCCAGCCGTACGGCGCCATCTGGATCCAGCCCGGACGGTCGGCGATGCGCTTGAGGTCCTGCTGGTGCACGCGCGTCCAGTTGTAGGGCGCCTTCTCGTCCGTCGGGCCGAGCCACATGTCGTAGTTGAGGTTCGCGGGAACCGGCTCGACCGCGGAGCTGCCGCCCGCCTTGTCGAGGCCGATGCCGACTTCGACGCGCTTGATCTCGCCGATGCGGCCGTTGCGCACGAGCTCGCACACGCGGTGGAACTGCTCGACGCTGCGCTGCCAGGAACCGACCTGGACGACGCGGTTCCGCATCTTCGCGAGGTTCGCGATCAGGCGGCCCTCGGTGATCGTCTGGGCGAACGGCTTCTGCAGCCAGATGTGCTTGCCGGCCGCGAGGGCCGCGCACGCGACGAGGGCGTGCCAGTGGTCGGGGATGCAGATCTCGACGGCGTCGATGGACGGGTCGGCGAGCAGGTCGTGGTAGTCCGCGTAGGTCTTGACCGGGTAGCCCGGGTCCTCCTTGTAGATGTTCTTCACGAACTGGACGCCGTGCGCGAGGCGCTTGGCGTCGAGGTCGCAGACCGCCGTGATCCGGCAGAGGTCCCTGTACTTCGCGGCGAGCGGCATGTCCATCGTCGTCGAGATGCGGCCGATGCCGACGACGCCGATGTTGACCTTCTCGTTCGCGGCGAACGTGCGGGCGCGTCCGGCGGCGCAGCCGGTGAGGATAAACGGGGCCGCGAAAGCCGCGGAGGTTCCGAGGAACTGACGACGATTGAACATGGGGGGGCTCCTTTGGTTGTGAAAATCTTCCGACTATGTTCTCAAATCCGCCTCGGGTTGTCCACAGGAAACCGCCGAGGCGGACGCGTCGAGATCCAGCGCCTCGACCAGCAGTTCGGCGGAAACCTCGGGGAACTTCGCGGAGTCGGTCACCGCACCTCCTCGAACACCGCCGGCCGCGGAGCCGGCCGTTCGTCCGCCAGCTCCACCGCGGCGCGCACGCGTTCGGCGGCGGCCTCCAGGCGCGCGGCGTCGGCCGCCGCGACGCGGGCGATCACCGCGCCCGCCTCGACGCGGTCCCCGCGCGTCACGGCCAGGTCCACGCCCGCCATCGGGTCGATCGCGTCGGACGCCTTCGCGCGCCCCGCGCCCAACGCGAACGCGGCCTCGGCCACGCCGTTCGCGTCGATGCGCGCGACCCAGCCCGCGCGCCCGGCGCGGACCTCCCGCGCCGGGCCGTTCCGGCGGAAGTCCGCCACGGCCGCCTCGAACGCGTCCAGGCGGCCCCCGTGCAGCGCGACCATGCGCGCGAAGCGCCGCAGGGCCGAGCCGTCCGCGAGCCGTTCCCGGCAGCGCGCCCGCGCCGCCTCGACGGGGAGGCCCAGCCCCAGCGCGACCATCCGCGCGGCAAGCTCCACGGAGAGGTCCGCGACGTCGTGCGCCCGCGAGGCGCCGCGCAGCACGTCGAGCGCCTCCTGCACCTCGTTCGCGTTGCCGACGGCGAACCCGAGCGGCTCGTCCATCGACGTCACGAGCGCGCAGGCCTGCCGTCCCGCGCCCTGCGCGCCCGCCACCAGCGCCCGCGCCAGCCCGGCGGCCTCGGACCGCGTCTTCATGAAGGCGCCCGCCCCGCACTTGACGTCGAAGACGAGCGTTCCCGCGCCTTCGGCGAGCTTCTTGGAGAGGATCGAGGCGACGATGAGGGGGATCGAGGGGACCGTCCCCGTGACGTCGCGCAGCGCGTAGAGCTTCCTGTCGGCAGGCGCGATCTCGGCCGTCTGCACCGTCAGCGAGCAGCCGCAGTCCGCCACGACCTTCCGGTAGTCGGCGAGGGAGAGCCCGGCCACGTAGCCCGGAATGGACTCCATCTTGTCCGCGGTGCCGCCCGTCAGGCCGAGCCCGCGCCCCGTCAGCGACGGCACGGCGAGCCCGCAGGCCGCGGCCAGCGGCTGGACGACCAGGGAGAGCTTGTCGCCCACGCCCCCGGTCGAGTGCTTGTCCGCCGTGGGGACGGACACGATGCCCGTCCAGTCGAGGCAGGTGCCCGAGTCGCGCATGGACTCGGTCAGCGCGAGCGTCTCGGCCGGGCTCATCCCGCGGCAGCAGACGGCCATCGCGAAGGCCGCCATCTGGTAGTCGGGCACTTCGCCGCGCGTATAGGCCCGCACCAGTTTGCGGATCTCTTTGGGGGACAGCTCTTCGCCGGCGCGCTTGCGGTCCAGCAGCAGCTTGACAATCATGGGCACCTCCCGTTCGTGCGGCGCGGAGGCCGCATGGCGTGGATGTCAGGAATCGAGCAGCATGTCGCTCTTCGGGGCGAGGGGGCGTCCGCGCAGGAACTCCCCGCCGGCGAGCTCGCGCGCGCCCTCGGCCTTGAGCGCGGTGAGCAGCAGCGCGCCGTCGCCCGTGCGGACGATCGGGCCGCGCGCATGCAGGGCGACGACCGTGCCCGGCAGCTCGCCGCGCCACGCGGGGTCGATCTGGTCGGACTTGAGGAACTCGACGCCGGTGACGACGACGCGGCCCGTGTTCCCCTTCCGACGGAAGCGCGCGGGCAGAAACGTGTAGCAGCCCGGCCACGGCGTGTAGGCGCGCAGCAGGCGTTCGATCTCGCTCGAGCGGCGTTTCCAGTCGATGAGGCCGTCCGTCTTGAGGATCTTGTGCGCGAACGTGGCCTTGGCGTCCTCCTGCTCCGTCGGCGGCGGCAGGTTGCCCGCGGCCATGAGCTTGAGCGCCTTCGCGAGCGTGACGCCGCCGCAGATCGCGAGCTTGTCCATGAGCGAGTCGCCCGTGTCATCCGAGTAGATCGGCTCGACCTGCTTCATCAGCACGGGCCCGTCGTCCATGCCGACGCCCATCCGGATGACGGAGACGCCGCTGAGCTCGTCGCCGGCGAGCAGCGCCGCCGTGACCGGGGACGCGCCGCGGTACTTCGGCAGCAGGGAGAAATGGCAGTTGACGCAGCCGAACGGCGGCAGGTCGAGGATGATCGGCTTCAGGAACTGGCCGAAGGCGACGACGACGATGACGTCCGGCTTCTTCGCGCGGATCCACTCGACGGCCTCGGGCGCGTTGACGTTCTCGGGCGTGATGCACTCCGTGATGCCGCGTTCGGCGGCATACCTGCGGCAGGGGCAGGGCGTGAGGTCGCGCCCGCGGCCGGCGGGGCGGTCAGGCTGGGTGACGACGCCGACGACCTGGAGGCCGGGCAGGCGGAGAATGGCGCGCAGGCAGGTGGCCGACGCCGCGGAGGATCCCATGAAGACAATTCGCATAGCTCGGTATTATAGCACTTTTCGGGCTAGCGGGTAAGCAGGAGGAGCTCGTCGACGGTGCGGCAGGTCTTCGCGACGGGCCAGAGGCGGCGCCACCGCGGCGAGGCCTCGGTCCAGTAGGTCAGCAGCTCCTTCATGCGCCCGAGCACCGGCCGGTCGCCGGAGAGCTCGGCCTGCGACAGGGCGACGTAGCGCCGGAGCAGCTCGCCCGCGTCCTCCCGCAGGCCGAGGGCGCGCACGAACGCGCGCCCCACCATGAGGCGGCGGCCCCCGTCGCCGTCTTGAGCAGGCCGGCCCTTCAGGTCGACCGGGAAGGGAACGTCGCCGTTGTACATCACGGGGTTCGCCGAGCAGGCGGCGATCTCGCGGAAGCGCGCGAGGTCGCAGCCGCCCTCGTACATCTGCTTCGCGGTGCGCGCATGGACCGTGAGGACGGCCAGGGGGTGCCGGTTGACGACGGGCATCAGCTTGAGCAGTTCGTCAGGACGCTCGAGGCCGAGGCGGATCTTGAGCGAGAAGCGGCCGGGGCCCATCTCGTCGCAGCCCGCCGCGAGCAGCCGTTCGAGCACGTCGGGCGTCTGGAAGAGCCCCGAGCCGCGGCCGCGCCGGCGGATCATCGGGAACGGGCAGCCCGCATTGAGGTCCGCCCGCGCGAAGCCGCGGTCCTTCAGCCCCTTCAGCAGCTCGCGCATCGACGCGGGATCCTTCGTGATCACCTGGGGGACGACGGGCAGCGCATCCGCGCAGGCGCCGGCGGACGGAAACGGGGCGAGGTCGTCGAGCATCCGGTCGTTGACGCGGAGGCCCGGATTCGCGGGGATGAACGGCGCGAAGGCGCCCGCGAACCCCGCCTCTCGGATGGGGGCCGCGAACGCCTCGCGGAACGCGCGGATGGTGACGCCGCGGAGCGGCGCCAGCCAGAGTTCGGCGCGCTGGACGCCGTCGGGCATTTACTCGGCGACCGTCACCTTCTTGATCGTGACGGGCTCGACGGGCACGTTCTGGTGCATGCCGTGGTTGCCCGTGCGGACCGCCGCGATCTTGTCGACGACGTCCATGCCGGACGTGACCTTGCCGAACACGGCGTAGCCGTACATGCTCGGATGCGGGCCGCGGAAGTCGAGGAAGCCGTTGTCCACGAGGTTGATGAAGAACTGGCTCGTGGCGGAGTCGACGACCATCGTGCGGGCCATCGCAATCGTGCCACGCAGGTTCTTGAGCCCGTTGTCCGCCTCGTTCTTGATCGGGTCGTTCGTCTTCTTCTGGTCCATCTCCTTGGTGAAGCCGCCGCCCTGGATCATGAAGTTGGGGATCACGCGGTGGAAGATCGTGCCGTCGTAGTGCGCGGCCTTCGCGTACGCGATGAAGTTCGCGACCGTCTTCGGCGCCTTGGCATCGTCGAGCTCGAGCTCGATCTTGCCCACGGAGGTTTCCATCGTGACTTTCTTCATTGTCTTTCCTTCCTGACTCTGTCTTCTTCTCTGGAATCGAAATCCGAATCCGCCCCGGCCCGCTCACTTGGCGCTGCGGGACAGCACCTCGCACCCGGTCGTCGTGATCAGCACGAGGTCCTCGATCCGCACGCCCAGGCGCCCTTCGAGGTAGACGCCGGGCTCGATCGTCACGAGCATGCCCGGCTCGAGCACCGTGTCGTCCTTGGGACGCGCCGTCGGCAGTTCGTGGATCTCGTAGCCCACGCCGTGGCCGAGCGAATGCCCGAACGCCGGGCCGTAGCCGGCCTTCGAAATGATGTCGCGGGCGACCTTGTCCAGCGCGCCGGCCGTCATCCCCGGCTTCGCGGCCGCGATGGCGGCGAGGTTCGCCTCGAGGACGAGGTCGTAGACCCGCCCGTATTCCGCGTCCGCGGACCGGCCGCGCGGGCGGAGGCAGCGCGTCATGTCGGAGCACACGCCATCCAGCTTCACGCCCATGTCCACGAGCAGCGGTTCGCCCTTCCGCCAGACCGTCCCGTCCGGGACGTGGTGGCACTCCGCCGCGTTGGCGCCGGCGCAGACGATCGTCTCGAACGCCTCGCCGTCGCCGAGCGCGTTCATCCACGCGCGGATTTCGCGCTGGAGGTCCTTCTCGGTCATGCCGGCGCGGAACTCCCGGCGCGCGCGCGCCCAGATCTCGTCGTTCAGGGCCTCCGCCGCCGCGATGCGCGCGATTTCGTCGACGGTCTTGACGGCGCGCAGGGACAGCACGTCGTCCCCGACGTCCACGAGCTTCGCGCCGCGGAAGGACGCCTGCAGGGACAGGTAGCGCGACGCGGCGATCGCCCCCTCGTAGCCCAGCCGGGCGACGGGGCCGAGGATCTTCCGGGCCGCCTTCGCGAACGTCACGCCCCGCGCGAGCTCGACGGTCTCGAGCCACGGCGCGACGCGGTGCGCCATCGGGACGTAGCGGAAGTCGGTGACGAAGACGACGCGCGACGGCGTGACGACGAGGCAGCCGTTGTCGCTGACGACGCCGACGAGCGAACGGATGTTCGCCTCGCCGAAGACAAGCGCCGCGTCGAGACGGCGGCGGCGCAGGACGCGGACGAGCGCCTGGAGGCGCTCGGCAAGGGGGTTCGGCAGGGCATCGTTCATGCGGGGACGTCCTTGTTCCGGGCCGCAGTCTGCCGAGCCGCCTGCCTGCGCGCGCGACGGCCCTGCCTCCGCGCCCGGTGGGCGCGCACGTAGCGCAGCACGCCGTAGTAGGTCAGCGGCACGAGAACCGCGGCGAGGACGACGCCGCCGAGGAAGAACGATTCCATCAGGCCGCCGGTGAGCTGCAGCACGCTCTGCCAGCTGCGCTCCTGGACGACGTCGCGCATCGCCCCCTCGATGGCGGCCCACGAAAGGTCGCCGCCCATCAGGCGGTTGCCGAGCCAGCACTGGATGGGATAGATGATGAAGATCGTGAAGTGGTTGGTGAAGAACGTGCCGAGCGTCGCGCCGACCTTGCTCCCCTTCATGATCATCGCCGTGGGAATGGAAAGCAGGAGCTGGAAACCGAACGGGATGGTACAGCCGTAGAACATCCCGATCGCCCAGCCCCGGGCCGTGAACTCGGGCGGCGCCTTCTCGCGGACCATGCGGTTGAGAAGGCCCTGCCACTTGTCCTTAATCCACGACATGGACAAAGAGACCCGAGCGGAGCTTGGGTTCGAACCACGTCGACTTCGGCGGCATGATGGCACCGGCATCGGCGATGTCCATCATCTCCCCGACCGTCACGGGGAACATGGAGAACGCAACCGCGTCGCGGCCGGAGGCGACGCGCCCGCTGAGCTCGTCGAGCCCGCGGACGCCGCCCATGAACGAGATGCGCGGGGACGTGCGCGGGTCGCCGATGCCCAGCACGGGGGCCAGGAAGCGGTCCTGCAGCACCGAGACGTCCAGGGACGAGACCACGTCGGTCCCGGCGGGGACCTCCCAGGCGAGATCGTACCACTTGCCCGCGAGGAACATGCGCGCGTGCCGGCCGGCGGCCGGCGCGCCGTCGGCGGCCTCCGTCACCGTGAAGACCTCCCGGGCCTTGCGCAGCAGGTCCTCGGCGGAAAGCCCGTTGAGGTCCGCCACGAGGCGGTTGTACGGCAGGATCTTCAGCTGCGAGGCGGGGAACGCCACGGCCATGAACCAGCGCGTCTCGCCGGCGAAGCCGTTCTCCTTCGCATAGCGGCTGGCGGCCGCGCTGCGGTGGTGTCCGTCGGCGATGTAGGCGACGGGGATGCGGCCGAAGAGCTCCTGGAGCTCGGCGTTGCGAGCCGCGGGAACAACCCACACCGTGTGGCGGATGCCGTCCGGCGCCGTGAAGTCGTCGCGCGGATCGGCCGCGCAGGCCTCCGCCACGATCGCGTCGATCGCCGCGTCGTCCTTGTACGTGAGGAACGCGGGGCCCGTGTGCGCCTTGAGGATCTCGATGTGGCGCGTGCGGTCGTCCTCCTTGTCGCGGCGCGTCTTTTCGTGCTGCTTGAGGATGCCGGCCAGGTAGTCCTGCGTGTCGAAGGTCGCGACGATTCCGGTCTGGGCATGGTCGCCCATCACCTGGCGGTACGCGTAGAAGCGGGGTTCCGGATCCTGCACGAGCGTGCCGCTCGCGCGGAGGGCGTCCAGCGCCTTCTTCGCCTGGGCGTAGGCCTCGGGCGAGGAGCAGTCGGTCCCGTCGGGCATGTCGATCTCGGGGCGGGAGACATGCAGAAAGCTCGCGGGGTTGCCCGCCGCGAGCGCTTTGGCCTCAACCGTGTCGACGACGTCGTAGGGGACGGCCGCCACCCGGGGCGCCGCGGCCACCGTGGGGCGGACCGCGGAGAAAGGACGAACGTTCATCGATCGTTCCGCTTAGTAGTTCGGGAACAGATCGAAGCCGATGTTCAGGATCGGGAAGAACGCCAGCTCGCTGTCGCGGATCACGTTCACGCCGCCGACCTGGAAGCCGTAGGCGGACTCGGCGCGATTGACCAGACCGAGCTGGACGCCCTCGACCTTGTCGGCGATGTTGGCCAGACCGACCTGGACGCCGCGGATCTGGCGGGCCTCGTTGAAGAGACCGACCTGGACGCCGAAGAGATCCGCGCGCCCGGCGCTGTTGTAGACGCCGCCCTGGAAGCCGGAGAGGATGTCCCTGGCCTCGTTGCGGAGGATGTTGACCTGCACGCCCTCGAAATAGCGGCTGGTGCCGTAGATGCCGAGGTCGAAGCCCGTCACGCTCTCGCACTTGCCGTAGGGGAGCGTCATGCGCAGCCCGACCACGTCGATGTCCTCGGCCGAATTGAAGGCCAGCCACACGGGCCACGGAGCCTTGTCGGCGGACGCAGCGGGAGCCTTCGCGGCCGCGGGAGCAGGGGCCGCCTCCTGGGCCATCACGGACGAGCACGCCAGGGCCAGACAAAGAGCCGTAAGAACTTTTTTCATGAACAGATCCTTTTCAGGTTTTTTCGGATGGGGAAATTATAGGTTTTTTCGGGGAAAGCCGCAAGCGGAAAATCAGCGGAGCGTCAACTCGTTCGCATCGGGCGCCCGCACGTCCCAGGGGAACGCGCCCAGCTCGACGAGCACCTCGCCGGCAAGGAAAAGCGAACCGCAGGCGACAATCGAGCCTCCGTTGGCGCGCGCCCAGTCCCGGGCGTGCGCCAGGGCCTCGGCGAGGCTGCCGCACGTCTCCGCCGACGTGAAGCCGGCCATGAGCATGCGCTCCGCGGTCGCGGCGGGCTCGAGGGAGCGCGCGTTCCGGATCGGCGTCGCCCAGCCGTGCGTCGCCACGGCGCTCATGATGCGCAGGTGCGCGAGCACGTCCTTGTCGCCGCAGAAGCCGGCGACGAGGCCCACCGGGCCGGCGAGGCCCAGGCGCCGCACGGCGTCGCGCAGCGCCACGGCCCCGTCGGGGTTGTGCGCGCCGTCGACGACGAACGTCACGCCGTCGCGGTCGACGCGCTGGCAGCGGCCCGGCCAGACCACCCCTTCCAGGCCGGTCACGACGGCATGGTCGGGCACGGCGAGGCCGCAGTCCCGGGCCAGGACGTCCAGGGCGGCGAGCGCGGTCATCGCGTTCTCGGCCTGGAAGACCCCGGGCAGCGCGAAGGAGACGGGCGGCAGGCGGCGCGCGGCCGTCGTCAGCGTGAGCGGGTCGAGGCGCCCGAGGCAGACATGCTCGTCCGCGGCCGTGAACGCGCAGCCGTTCAGCGACGCGAAGCGGGCGACCGTCTCCTTCGCGGCCAGCGGCATCGCGCCGCACACGACGGGGCGGCCGGGCTTCACGATGCCGGCCTTCTCCTCGGCGATGGCCGCATGGGTCGTGCCGAGCCAGTCGCAGTGGTCGAGCCCGATGCGCGTGATCACCGAGACGAGCGGGGAGGCGACGACGTTCGTCGCGTCCAGGCGCCCGCCGAGGCCGGTCTCCAGCACCACGACGTCGACCTTCGCCTCGGCGAAGAGCAGGAACGCCATCGCGGTGAGCGTCTCGAAGAAGGTGACCTCGAGGCCGCGGTCGCGCGCGAGGCGCTCCACCACGTCCAGCACGCGCGCGCCGACATCCGCGAGCGCGGCGTCGGACGCGGGGGCGCCGTCGAGGAAGAAGCGCTCGTTGACGCGCACGAGGTGCGGTGAGGTGTACCGCGCCACGCGCAGGCCCGCCGCCCGGAGCACGGCGTCCAGGATCGCGCACGTCGCGCCCTTCCCGTTCGTGCCCGCCACATGCACGCACCTCAGCGCGTCCTGCGGGTTGCCGAGTTCCGCCAGCACCGCGCGCATCGTCTCCAGCCCGGGTCGCATGCCGAACCGGCGCCGCTCCATGATCCGGTTCAACCGGGATTCCATCTCTTCAGCCATTTCTTCACCGCCACAGCACGGCGCCCAGCGCCGCCAGTCCGTATCCCGTCAGGATCAGCCACAGCAGCCGGTCCGTGAGCAGGATCTTCTCGGGACGCCCGACGTCCCCTTTCCGATGGACGAGGAACAGGTACCGCCCCACCCCCAGCGCGACGAAGACCGTGGTGGCCCCCAGCCCGCGCGTGCCGAAGCGCGCGACCGTGTCCGCCGCCTGCGTGTAGCACGCGTAGACCCCGACCGTCGCTACGGCGGCGAGCAGGATGAGCGCGTCCAGCACGCGCGGATGGTAGCCCTTCAGCGCGGCGCGCGAGTCCTCCGCGAGCGTCTTCTCGTGGCGCCGCTTGCAGAGCGCGAGGAAGAGGGAGAGCAGGAACGCGCAGCCGAGCAGCCACGGCGAGATGCGCACGCCCATCGCGGCCGCGCCCGCGACGGCGCGCAGGACGAAGCCCGCCGCGATCACCGCCACGTCGACGTACGGCACGCGCTTGAGGAAGCCCGAGTACGCGCACTGCATGATCGTGTAGAGCAGCAGCACCGCCAGCCCCCACGCACGGTCCGGGTGGCGCATCGTGAGATAGCAGGGATAGGAGAGGCCCGCCGCGAAGAGCGCGAGGGCCGCGCGCACGGCGTCGATCTTCGAGACGAGGTCCGCCGCCACGGGGCGTTTCCGCTTCACGGGGTGCAGGCGGTCCGCGTCGTAGTCCGAGACGTCGTTCAGCAGGTAGAAGGCGCTCGAGACGAGCGAGAAGGACGCCGCCATCGCGCAGACGAGCAGGAACGGGCGCCACCCGCGCGCGAGCGCCGCCTGCGAGGCGTCGGCCACCGCGAAGAACCACGCCGCGAAGACGACGGCGTTCTTCGTCCACTGGTTCACCCGGAGGGCTCTGAGCCAGACCGCCAGCATCATTTCCCGAAGCGGAGGCGGAAGACCATCTTCAGCGTCTCCGTCGCGATGGAGCCCGTGATCTTGGAGACGCCGGCCCGGCGCTCCGTGAACGTGATGGGGATCTCGCGCAGCCGCAGGCCCATCCGCGCCATGCGGAAGTTCATCTCCATCTGGAACGAATAGCCGAAGGAACGGATGGAGGAGAAGTCGCCGAGCCGCTCGAGCGCGGCCCGCGCGAAGCACTTGAAGCCCCCCGTGGGGTCCTGCACGGGCACGCCCAGCATGAAGCGGATGAAGCGCCCGCCGAAGAACGAGACGAACCAGCGGCGGAACGGCCAGCCCACGCACGTCCCGCCCTTCACGTAGCGGCTGCCGACGACCACGTCGGCGTCGCCCTTCCCGATCTCGTCGAGCAGGCGCCGGACGTCCTTCGGGTCGTGCGAGAAGTCGCAGTCCATCTCGATCACGTGCGTCGCCCCCATCGCGAGCGCCTGCGCGAAGCCGGCGACGTACGCCCGGCCGAGGCCCTCCTTCTTCGCGCGGTGCATCACCGCGATGCGCGGCTCCGCCGCGCAGAGGCCGTCGATGATGTCGCCCGTGCCGTCCGGGGAGTTGTCGTCCAGGAAGAGCAGCCTCCCCTCCGGGGGCAGGTTCTCCAGGACCGCGGCGGCCATGGCCGCGACGTTCTCCTTCTCGTTGTAGGTCGGTATGACGACGATCGGTTTCATGCGGCCGCCATTATACCACAAAAGCCCGGATCCAGCCCAGTTCGCGGCGGCGCATGCGGGCGTAGTCGGCCGGTTCGTGGTCGTCCGCGCCCGAGAGGTGGTCCATGCCGTGCGCGACGTACAGCAGCAGTTCGCGCGCGACGCTCCAGCCCTTCCGGCGCGGCGCCGCCCGACGGGCCTGGTCCACGTTCACGAAGAGCTCGCCGTGGAGGCCGGGGGCCTCCGGGGGGATCGCGTCGTACGCCTGCGTGATCACGTCCGTCGCCCCCTCGATCCCCATGATCGCCCGGTGCATCGCGTCGGACGCGGCGTCGTGCACGAGGTGCACGGCGACCTCGTGCCAGGTTCCGCCCACGCGCGCACGGGAGCGGGACGCGAAATACGCCGCCGCGGCCTTCAGGTCCGCCTTCGCAAGGGCGAAGTCCTTCGGCACGCCCCCCGTCACCTCGATCCTCATGTCCGCAGCACCGCCAGCACCTCCCGCGCCGCCAGGCCGAGCGCGTCGCCGTCCGAATGCAGCAGCGCCATCGCCTCGTCCAGCCGCTTCACGGCCGCCGCGCGCGCGGCGGGGTCGCGCAGCCACGCCTCGAGGCGGTCCGCGACCGCCTCCGGCGTGAAGGCCTCCTGCAGCAGCTCGGGCATCGGCGACTCGCGCCCGACGCCGCGGTCGGGCAGGGACTTCTCCCAGACGATGTTCGCGAGCCCGACGTGCCGGATCTGCCGGATCGCGTGGCGCAGGAACGTCGCGAAGAGCCAGGAGACCGCGTAGACGAGCACCGTGGGGCAGCGCGCGAGCGCCGCCTCGAGCGTCGCCGTGCCGCTCGCCACGGCGGCGCAGCGCGCGCGCCGCAGCACCTCGCGCGCGCCGCCGAGCCGGATCCGCACGTCCACGCCGCGGAGCGCGTCCGCGCCGGCCGCGACCAGCGCCTCGATGTGCGCGCGCGACCGTGCGCTCGCCGCGGGGATCTCGACGCGGAACGTCTGGCCGCGGTCCCGCAGCAGGCGCACCGTCTCGATGAGGCGCGGCAGGTTGCGCGCGATCTCGCCGGACCGGCTGCCGGGCAGCACCGCGAGCAGCGGGACGCCGTCCCCCCCCGGCGCCACGCCGTCGGCCGCCCGGTTCCGGTCCTCCTCGGCGAAGACGTCCACCATCGGGTGGCCGATGAACGACGCGCGGAAGGCGCCGTACGTCCCCGGGGGACCGAACAGGGCCGGCTCGAACGGGAAGAAGCAGAGCAGCTTCGTGAGCGACGCCGCGACCTTCGGAATGCGGTCCTGGTGCCAGGCCCACACCTGGGGGCAGACGACGTGCACGGCCGGGATGCCGCGCGCCTTCGCGCGCCGCGCGAGCTTCAGGTTGAGCCCCGGGTAGTCGATCGTCACGACGACGTCCGGGCGCCACGTGTCGACCACCCGCGCCATCGTGCGCGCGACGCGCAGGAAGTACGGCAGCCGCTTCAGCACGGCCACGAAGCCCATCACCGCGAGGTCCTCGATGCGGAAGCCCTCGGTGTCGTAGCCGCGGTACTCGATCGCCCGTCCCCCCGCGAATTCCGCGAGGGACCTCTTCAGCCGCTCGGCGTAGAGAACGCCGGACGCCTCGCCGGCCAGCAGCAGGATCTTCATGCGCGCGCCTCCGGCCGCGTCGGCGCCGCGGGGAGTCCGCTCTCGAAGCCGGCGATCGCGATGCCGTGGCGGTCCGCGTATGCCACGACCGCCGCGCGGTCGAGCATCAACAGGCGCCCCGCCTGGAACGCGAGCGCCTTCACGCCGGCGGACTTCATCACCTTGAGGGTCTTGAGCCCGACCACGGGGATGTCGAAGCGCATGTCGTGCCCCTCGCGCGCGCCCTTCACGAGCACAGCCCCCTTCCCGCCCAGCCGGCCGCCGCGCTTGATCGCCGCGTTCGTGCCCTCGAACGCCTCGACCGCGAGCACCATGCCGTCCTTCACCAGCACGGTCTGCCCGACGTCGTGGCGCCCCATGTCGCGCATGACCTTCGCGCCGTGCTCCATGTCGCGGGTCTCGCGTTCGTCCAGCCCGCGCGCCGTCAGCGTCCCCGCGCCCGGCAGGTGGCGCTCCATGAAGGAGGACGCCGGGAACATGCGCACGCCCGCCTTCTCGAACTCCGAGACGAGCTTCCCGTACACCGTGTGCGCCGTCTTGCAGGGCAGGGACGCGAGCCAGCCGCGCGTCTCCTCGTCGAAGCGCGTGCGGAAGAGCGAGAGCGGGCTGATCTGCCCCGCGAGCACCGCGCCGTCGTAGCCCTGCTCCGCCACCCAGCGCACGCCGACCCCCGCCCGGCCGACGCCCATGACCTGCACGTGGTCGGCGGCCCGCATCGTCGCGCGCGCCGCCGAGCCGCGCACCGCGAGCACGTCGACCGTCTCCACGCCCGCGGCGCGCGCGCCCTCGACCACCAGGCGCGGATACGCGCCCGCGCCGCTGATGACGACCATCCTCCGAGGCAGCCAATCCATCGCGCCTACTCCTCCTTCTTGAAGAAAATGAACGTGCCCGGCTCGACCGAGCGCTCGTCGACCTTGTCCCCGGTGACGATCTGCCCGCGCGGCCCCCAGTAGTAGGTCGTCGGGCGGTTCCAGGCCGCGCCGGCGATCCGGAACGGCGAGTTCTCCGCGTTCACCGGCCCGCCGCGCGTGTAGCCCGGCAGCTTCGCGAGCGCCGCGAGGTCCCGCACGGAATCCCCCATCCGGCCGACATGGAGTCCCTTCGGCAGCGGCAGAACCTGCGACGCCGGCGCAGGAGCGGCGGGCTCGGTCTCCGCGGCCGGCGTCTCGGGAGCCGGGGCGACAAGCCGCGCGCGTTTCCTGAAATAGCCGCCCTTCAGCCCCAGCGTGGCGAGCCAGTCGCGGTCCTCCGCCTGCTCCGACGCCGCGGCGGGGGCGGGTTCGGGCGGAGGTGCGGGCGGCGGCACGACGAGCGGGGGCTTCCGCACGGGGGGCGGCGCCGGACGCACGACGGTCCGCGCCGGGGGACGGACGGCGGCCGGCTTCGGGGCCGCGCCCTTCGCAACGGCGGCCTTCGCGGGGACCGGCTTCGGCGCGGGCCTGGCAGGCGCCGCCTTCG
>JAEDMN010000011.1 GCA_016302985.1 Kiritimatiellia bacterium
GAGTCGGAGTCGATGTTGATCTTGCACACGGCGCTCTTGGCGGCCTGGCGGAGCTGCTCCTCCGGGATGCCGACCGCGTCCGGCAGCTTGCCGCCGAACTTGTTGATCGTGTCGACCTCTTCCTGCGGGACGGAGGACGAGCCGTGGAGGACGATCGGGAAGCCCGGGAGCTTCTCCTCGATGGCCTTGAGGACGTCGAACGCCAGCGGCGGCGGGACGAGCTTGCCCGTCTGCGGGTCGCGCGTGCACTGCTCGGGCGTGAACTTGTAGGCGCCGTGCGACGTGCCGATGGAGATCGCGAGCGAGTCGCAGCCCGTGCGCGTCGCGAAGTCGATCACTTCCTCGGGCTTCGTGTAGTGGCTCTCCGCCGCGCTGACCTCGTCCTCGACGCCGGCCAGCACGCCGAGCTCGGCCTCGACCGTGACGTCGTGGGCGTGGGCGTACTCGACGACCTTCTTCGTGAGGGCGACGTTCTCCTCGTACGGGAGGCTGGAGCCGTCGATCATCACGGACGAGAAGCCGGAGTCGATGCAGCTCTTGCACGTCTCGAAGCTGTCGCCGTGGTCGAGGTGGAGCACGATCTGGGGAGCCGCGCAGCCGAGCTCCTTGGCGTACTCGACCGCGCCCTGCGCCATGTAGCGGAGGATCGTCGGATTCGCGTACTTGCGGGCGCCCTTCGACACCTGCATGATCACCGGGGACTTCGTCTCGACGGCGGCCTGGACGATGGCCTGCATCTGCTCCATCGTGTTGAAGTTGAACGCCGGGATGGCGTAGCCGCCCGTGACGGCCTTGGCGAACATCTCCTTCGTGTTGACGAGGCCGAGTTCCTTGTAGCTGGTCATTTGAATCTATCCTTCCTTTGGTTGAAAATCAAGTCCGTGTAGTATAGCACTACCGCTTGCGCCCCGCAAGGGTTTCGGCGATGTTGAGGTAGTAGGCGCGCACGCGCTCGTACGCGTTGATGATGTCCAGCTCGACGAGCACGCGCACGGACGACCCCGGGTCCTCCGGCCCGACGCGGCCGAGCTGCGTGTGGCGGCACTCACGGATGAACTCGTGCAGGTCCTTCGACTCGTTCTGGACCTGGTCGATGTCGATCGTCGGCCGCGGGGAGCGGATCCAGGGCGTCACCTGCGCCGCGAACGCGGCCACGCGGTCGTGCACGGAGAGGATCACCTGCAGCGAGACGTCGGAGATGCGCTGGTTCTGCTTGCGCAGCCGCTTCACGGCCTTGAGCACCGCCGCCACCTCGTCCGACACGCTCTCGAGCTCGTCCGTCAGGCGCAGCAGCCGGCGCGCGCGCTCCGCGACGTCCCAGCTCAGGCGCTTGGACATCACGCTCCCGAGGAAGTCCGTCACCTCCTTCTGGACCGTGTCGAGGATGTCCTCCCGGTGCGTGATGTGGTTCTCGTCCGCCTCGTCGCTCTCCCCCGCGATCACCTTCCGCGCGCAGGCCAGCAGCTCAAGGTCGCTCTCCTTCATGAAGTTGACCTCCTGCAGCGCCTGGTCGCAGGCGATGACGGGGGACATCAGCGTGCCGACCTTGAGGCACGAGAGGTGCGGCTTCTCGTTCTCGGGCTGCTTCACGATGCGCTCGATCAGACGGCAGAACGGCCGCGCGACCGGGAAGAAGATCAGGCCGCGGCAGCAGGCGAAGAGGGTGTCGGTCACGGCGATCGGCGCCATCATGTGGGTGAACGCCTGCGTGGCCTGGCCGCTCACCACGATCGTCTCCACCGCCCCGTAGTTCGGGAAGAGCGCCTGGCCGGCCTTCACGAACAGCGGGAAGAACGGCAGCAGGACGACCGAGCCGACCAGGTTCGACAGCGTGTGCGAGAGCGCCGTGCGCTTCGCGTCCGCCGTCCCCCCGATCGCCGCGATCCAGCCCGTCGCCGTCGTGCCGACGTTCGCGCCGAAGAGCACCGCGATCGCCACGTCGTACGCGATCAACCCCTGCTGCGCGAGCGCCATCGCGATCGCGATGGTCGCCGCCGAGCTCTGGATGACCGCCGTGAGCAGCATCGCGCAGACCGCGACCTTCACGACGCCGAACGCGCTCGCCGCGCTCATGGAGGTGAAGACCTTCGCGACCTCGGGGTTCTGCTTGATCGGCGCGACGCCCTTCGACATGAAGTAGAGCCCCATGAACACGAGGCCGAGGCCGATCACCGTCAGGCCGAGGTTGTGCACGCGCTCGCCGCGCACGAAGAAATAGAGGACGCCGCCCAGCGCGAGCCCGATGAGGCCGAGCATCTGCGGGTCCGGCGCATACGCGATGATCCACACCGTCGCCGTCGTGCCGATGTTCGCGCCGATCAGCACCGAGAACGCCTGCGGCAGCGTCATGAGCGCCGTGGAGACGAACCCGACGAGCATGACCGTGATGATCGAACTCGACTGGACGATGATGGTGGAGAGCACGCCCGTGCCGACGCCGACGAGGCGGTGGCTCGTCGCATGCGCCATGAACTTCCGGAGGCCGCTGCCGGCCGTCGCCTGCAGGCCCTCCGACAAGTGCTTCATGCCCAGGAGGAAAATGCCAAGCCCCCCGAGCACGGTGCCGAGGATTTGCAGGACCAGCAGCAGGTTTTCTTTCATGCGCCCACCAGTATATCAAATGTCCGCGCCGAACGGGACGGAATCGGAATCGGGGAGGGTCACCGTCCAGGGGCCGTGCGCGTCCCAGACCCGCCGCACCCGCGCCGCGGTCTCCCCCGCCGTCGCGCCGATCGGGACCCAGAGCGGGGTGGCCTGGTGGCGGAACCACGTGTCCTGCCGCTTCGCGAGCTGGCGGGTGCGCACGAGGATGCGTTCGCGGACCTCCGCGAGCGGCAGGCCGTCGATGAACTCCTTGTAGCCGATCGCCGCGGACGCGGTGTCGGACCAGACGGGATAGGCCTCCCGCAGCGCGGCGACCTCCGCCGCCAGCCCGTCCAGGAACATCGTGTCGAGCCGGGCCGCGATGCGGGCGTGCAGCACGGGCCGCTCGGCCTGCAGCACGGGATACGCCGGCGGCGGATTCGTCCAGCGCCGGTCCAGCCCGCGCAGCAGCGCGGAGAAGTAGAGCCCCGTGCCGCCCACGACCACGACGGGCCGGTCCGCCGGCAGCCCGGCCAGCCAGGCCGCCGCCGCGCGCAGCCAGGCGCCGCTGGAGAAATGCTCGGCGGGGGTCACGACGTCGACGCCGCCCATGTCGAACTCGGCGCGCTCGGACGCCGGCGGCTTCGCCGTCCCCACGTCCATCCCCCGGTAGACGAGCATCGAGTCGGCGCTCAGGACCGCCGCGCCCATCTCCCGCGCAAGCTGCGCGGCGGCCGCGGACTTCCCGCTCGCCGTCGCGCCCGCCAGGAGATAGGCCGCACGCCGGATCATGCGCCCGCGCGCCCTTTCCGGGCCCCCTCCGGCCCCGCCTTCCCGCGACGGGACTCGAGGAAACCGCAGACCACCAGGATCGCGGCCGCCACGGTGATGTACGCGTCCGCCACGTTGAAGCACGGGAAGTGGTGGACGCCCCAGTGGAAGTCGAACATGTCGACCACGAAGCCCCGTGCGACCCGGTCGACGAGGTTGCCGACGATGCCCGCGTAGAGCATCAGCTCCGCGGCCAAGCCCGTCCACCCGGCCGGGAACACGGCCTTCCGCTTCCAGAAGAGCACGACGAGGGCGACGCAGGCGAAGACGGCCAGCGGCCAGACGTGCCCCTGGAACATGCCCCACGCACATCCCCGGTTCTCGACGTACGCGAGGTTGAAGAGGCCGTCCAGCACCACGCGGGGAGGCCGGCCCTTCAGAAGGGAAACGGACGCCGCCTTCACGACCTGGTCCACGAGGAGCAGGTTCGCGACGGCGGCGAGGGTCAGAACGAGGCGCCTGAGCATCAGCGGCTACCGAAGGGCTTCTCCATCGCGGTCTGGCATTCCATGCACGTGTGCACGAACGGCAGGTTCAGGAGGCGCGGCTTGCGGATCAGCTGGCCGCAGACGTCGCAGATGCCGTAGGTCCCCTCGTCGATGCGCTGCAGCGCCTCGTCGATCTTCTGGATGATCTTGTTCTGCGAGTCGACCTGGCTCAGGTTCTGCAGTCGCATGAACGCGTCCGAACCGTCGTCGTCCTCGCTGCCGCGGTCGTCGGTCTGCTCCAGCGCGATCGTCTTCAGCGTCGCCGACTGGCCGAGCGCCTCCTGGCGCAGCAGGATGAGGCGCTTGCGGAACTCCTCGAGGTCCGCCGCGGGGAACTGCAGCGTGGCCTCGCCCTTCGCGCGCGACGTCGGCCGGCGCGAAAGCTTGATGTCCGCCTTCCCGGGATTGCGCTCCTCGTCCTCGCGCTGGCGCCGCTTCATGCGCTCGGCGAACGAGAACGCCAGGTCCTGGCTGTTGTTCTCGAAGGCCATCGGCGCGTCGGGCTTCTTCAGCGGCACCTTCGGCGTCTTCTTGACGACGGTGATCGGCTTGCGGACGTATTCCTTCTTCGCGGCCTTCTCGGCCGGCTCGGCGGCGGGGGCCGGCGGCTCGGCGGCCGGCTTCTTCGCGGCCGCCTTCTTCGCGGGCTCCTTCTTCGCGGGCTCCTTCTTCGCCGCGGCGGCCGGCTTCTTCGCGGCGGCCGGCTTCTTCGCGGACTCCTTGGACGTCTTCTTCGTGGCCATGGCGTCTTCCTCCAGCGTTCGTCAGCTCGGTTCGGTCGTGCGGGCGGCTCAGGCCGCGGGCGTGGCCTTGATCCACGCGCGGAGTTCGTCCGTGAGGGGCTCGACGGCCGAAATCGTCGCGACGGAGGTCCCGCCCTCCGCGTCGGGGAGGTCGAACGTGTCGCCGGCCTTCTTGCCCAGCATGTTCTCCGCGAGCTTCGTCTTGTTGGAGATGATGCCGCGCTCGAGGTCGTTGTCCCATTCGCCCAGGACCGTATAGACGCGCGTCTCGCCCGCGGAGGTGACGATGCGGACGGTCGTGCCCGGACGGACGACCGACGCGTCGACCTCGGAGAAGTCCACCGCCTTCACGGCGTTGAGGTCCCCCTGGAGCAGCGTCTGCTTCTGCAGCAGCGCGCGCTGCTCGTCCTTCGCGTACTGGTATTCCGCGTTTTCGGAGAGGTCGCCGTAGCTCTTCGCGAACTCGATGCGCTTCGTGTTCTCGGGGATGTCCACCTTGATGAGCTTCTCGTACGCGGCCTGGCACTCGGCGTAGGAACGGAGCGAGGTGATGCGCTCGACCTTCCTGACCGCCTCCTTCTTCGCGAGGCGGGAGGCGAGCTGCGGCACGATCTTCGTCATGCGGACCACGATCATGTGGTGCGTGGAGGGGTCCCACGCGATGGACGCCTGGAACCGCTCGAAGAACAGCGCCTGGTCGGCGGGCTGGAGCTGGGCGAAGACGCCCTCGAGCCACTTCTGGTCCGCGAACAGGCGGCGCACGACGTTCTGCATGCGGAGCGTCTCGCCGCCCTGCTTGCCCTCGCCCAGCGCGATCGCGTGCGTCAGGATCACGACCAGCGGCGGCAGCGACGCCCACTTCTTGAAGCCCTCGTAGCGGCCCAGGACGAGCGTGACGAGCGTCGCCGGCGCGTCCGGCTTCTTCAGGAGCTCCACGACGGCGGCCTCGCAGGCCGGGTCGTCGACGAACGCGGCGACCGTCTCGGAAAGGAACGGGAAGCACATGCGCGGCAGCGCCGCGAAGAGACGGGCCTTCGCCTCGTCGACCTCGGCCTTCGCCCGCTCCTCGTCGGTCTCGGACGAACTCGCCAGGAACTCGACCAGACGCCCCGTCTCGCGCGCCGGCAGCGTGCGGGCCGCGACCAGGTAGCGCTCCTCGTCGTTCTCGTCCAGGGCCCACAGGTAGGCGCGGGACTTCGCCGTCTGCGCATGCGCGTGCCGGTCGTCCAGCAGGAAGCCGTCGAGCTTGAGCTCGTCGATGCTGAAGGCGATCCGCGCGAACAGCGCGGCGTCCACGCCCTTCGCGCCCTTCAGCGCGAACGCGAGGCGGTCGGCCACGACGGCCTTGCGCTTCAGCGCCTCGTCGTCGCTCTTCAGCGCCTTGTACTCCTTCGTGTTCTGGAGCTCGCGCACGCTGGAGAGGATGCTCTTGGGGTCCTTCATCTGCTCGAACGCCCCGTACCAGTCCTCGCCGTAGTCCTCCGCCTTCTGCTTGACGTGGATCGGCTCGGCGCGGCGGGTCGGGATCTCGACCGTCTTGTCCTGGCGCAGCTCGACGCGGGCGGCCTCCCAGAACTTCTTCCAGTTCGCGGCCTTCACGAAGCCGTACTGCGCGCACAGCTCCTCGAGACGGGTCACCGGCATGTCGCCGAAGCTGACCAGCATCGCCTTCAGGAATTCGCCCTTCTTCTCCTTGAGCATCTGCTCGACGCGGGCCGGATCCGACGCCTGGGTGACGAGGATGTGGCCCTCGGGCGCCAGCACGAGCGTCTCGCACGCGGCGTCGTAGGTGAGCTGGTGGCCGCGGCGCATGGCGAAGTCGACGACGATGCGGCGGTAGAAGTGGTCGATGCGCTTGACCTGGCCCAGGCCCCACGCCTGGCTGAGGACGCGCGCGCCCGGGGCGAAGGAGAGCAGGCGGTTCAGACGGCCGGCGCACTCCTTCAGGGAGCGCGTCCTGCTGTCGAAGACGGAGTCGATGAAGGAGAGCGTCTGGCGGTCCTTCGTGGTCGTGCGCAGCGCGTCGCGCACCGCAACCGGCTGGAGCTTGGCCCCCAGGAGTTCCTGGAAGCGGTAGACGGCCTTGAACGCGTTGTCGAAGTCGGCCGTGTCGACGAGATCCTTGAACAGCGCGGCCGCCAGCGCCTCGCCCTTGCCCTGAGGCGCGGCCGCGACCTCTTCGAAACGCGCCTTCAGCACCTCTTCCGCCATCTTGTCCATGAAGCTACCCTTCCTTGTTGAAAAAAATGCGGGCGGTATTTTATCACTTTCCGCCCGCAAGCGCAATTGCGCAATCTGGACGCCGGACGATTACTTCGCGCCGAAGAAGTACCGGTTGGCGTTGTTGTAGGAGATGTCGGAGACGATCCCGCCCACCCAGGCGACGTCGTTCGGGATCTCGCCGCGCTCCATCTCCTCGCCGAGCTTGCCGCAGAGGATGCGGCGGAAGTACTCGTGGCGGGTGTAGCTGAGGAAGCTGCGGCTGTCCGTGAGCATGCCGACGAAGTTGCCGAGGCAGCCGAGCGCCGACAGCGCCTCGATCTGCTTCTTCATGCCGTCCTTCTGGTCCAGGAACCACCAGGCCGCGCCGAGCTGCAGCTTGCCGCGGTCCGGGCCCTTCTGGAAGCAGCCCATCAGCGTCGCCAGCATCTCGTTGTCCTTCGGGTTGAGGGAGTAGAGGACCGTCCGCGGCAGCGACCCGTCCTGCTCGAGACGGTCGAACAGGCGCGACAGGCTCTCCGTCACGCTCCAGTCGCCGATGCAGTCGAACCCGGTGTCCGGCCCGAGCTTCCTGAACATGCCCGTGTTGTTGTCCCGCAGGCAGCAATAGTGCAGCTGCGTCGACCAGTTCGCCTTCGCGTCGGCGCGGAGCCCCTCGTACAGCCACGCGCTCTTGAACTTGAGCGCCTCGGCCGGGGTCGCGACCCCGCCCTCGCGGACCTTCCTGAACGCCGCCCGCACCTCGCCCTCGGTGTACGGCGCCGCGAAGATCTCGGTCACGCCGTAGTCGGAGATCACGCACCCGCGGCTCTCGAAGAACGCATGCCGCTTGTCCATCGCGTCCAGGAAGTCGTCCCACGTCTTCACCGGCATGCCCGCCGCCGCGGACAGCTTGTCCATCCAGTCGTTCCACACGGCGGGGTTGTCGATCTTGCTCGCCTTGTCGCTGCGCCACGCCGGGAGGACCTTGACCTCGAAGCCCGAATCCGCCACCGCCTTGTGGTGCTCGAGCGAGTCGACCGGGTCGTCCGTCGTGCACACGGCCTTCACGTTGGACCGCGTCATCAGCCCGCGCGCCGAGAAGCCCGGCTCCGCCATCTGCGCGTTGCAGCGCGCCCAGATGTCCTCCGCCGTCGCCCGGCAGAGACGGTCCGTCACGCCGAAGTACCGCGCGAGCTCGAGGTGCGACCAGTCGAACAACGGGTTCTTGAGCAGCACCTCCATCGTCTCGGCGAACTTCACGAACTTGTCGTGCCAGCTGCCGTTCCCCGTGACGAACTGCTCGTCGACGCCGTTCGACCGCATCTGGCGCCACTTGTAGTGGTCGCCGCCCAGCCACACCTGCGCGATGTTCTCCCACCGCTTGTCCTCCGCGATCTCCGACGGCGGCAGATGGCAGTGGTAGTCGATGATCGGCATCTTCTCCGCGTAGTTGTGGTACAGCTCCTTCGCCGTCTCCGTCGTCAGCAGGAACTCGTCGTTGATGAAGGCCATGGCATGCTCTCCTGAAATGCGATTTTCGATTGACGGATTATAGCATAAATGCCAGCCGTCCGCACTTCGTCTGGCTGCGCGACGGTCCCGCACCAGGAAGCCGCGTTTGGTTCGGGGGCGCGCCGGTCCCCGGTGCGCGCAGGGTAAAAAAAAAGGACGCGCTCTCCCGATCCGCATCCTCTGGAGGCCTTCGGAGCCCATTGATGGATGCCGACACGAAAGGCGCGCCTAACCGGCGCGTCTTCGCGTACGGACGCCCATCAATTGAAAATTCCGAAGTTTCCAGAGAACGTCGCGCGCGTTAACGCCTAAATCGCTGCGTCCGCGGCCGGCTTCCCGCCGGTCCGCGAACTATGTCCACCCTCGCGGGATGCCGAGATTATACCACCTCGCCCCCGCCGGCACAATCGCCTTCCGCGCAAAGAATCCACGGCCGCCCGGGATTTCACTTCGGACCGGTCCGAAGCGAAGTCGCACAGGCCTTCGCGTGCCGGGGACATTCCCGCGGGGACTCCTACCACCGGTAGTAGCGGTAGGGGTCGTCCTCGGGGACGGGGACGTCGCGGTACTGGATCTTCCCGGTCCGCGACACGCAGCCGAGATTGCCCAGGAGGCGCGCGAGCATCGCGTCCGCGCGGCGCCGCGAGGTGCGCAGGTACGGCTTCGCCTCGGCGTCGATGCACCACGGCGGCACCTGCCAGAAGACGATCGACCCCCTGCCGTGCCGCACGACGCGGATCGCCGCGTTGCCGTCCGCCGCCGGCTCCGTGAACGCGTCGAAGGACATCGCGCCGTGCCACTGCCAGTCGGCGTTGGAGAGGCCCGCGAGCTCGGCGGGGATCTTCTCGATGCGCGCCGCGTGGCAGCCGTTCGTGGACGCCAGCGCGAGCTTCACGGGACTCCACTGCGCGACCTCCTCCGCCGTCAGGCCGAGGCAGAGCGCCTTCCCGCCCTTCGCAATGCGGTCGAGGAAATCGGCCGGCTTCTTCGCCCCCGACGAGACGACGTACACGCCGCTCTCCCCCTCGTCCGGGTCCTGCTTGATGCCGACGTTCAGGTCACGCCCGAGAATCCACGCCTTCTGCCCGATGGCCCGCGGTCCCTTCGGCCAGACCACCGGGTCCGCCAGCCGCGCGACGAGCCGGTTCACGAGGTCGTCCGCCACCGGGTCGGAGACGGTTCGCGCCGTGACGTCGAACTGGCAGAACGTGATCCGCCCGCGCTCGACCGTCCAGTCCAGCAGCGGCGCGTACTGCAGGTCGAACCCGCCGTCCGCGTACGCCTTCCAGTCGCCGACGGACGGCTTTTCGGGAATCACGCTCGCCACCGCGCCGCGGTTCCGGCACCGCCAGACGCGCGTGTTGCGGAAGCCGCTCCAGGGACGCGAATGGTAGGCGGCCTCGGTCGCGGGGATGTCCTCGAGGTACGGGGGGACGAGCGTCGCCTCGCCGTTCCAGTCCCGCAGCATCGCCTCCGTCAGGCCCAGCCGCTTCTCGGGGAAGCGCGGGAAGGCGTTCCGCAGACCGTACTCCTGCGCCCGGAACCCGAGCGCGTCCAGCGCCGCGCGGTCCTGCTCGAACACGAGCACGCGCCCGGACTGCCGCGCCGCCGGCACGACCACGCGGTCCAGAACCTCCCGCGTCAGGCAGCCCCGGCCGACCACCAGGCGCAGGTTGGCCGCCGCGCCCTCCATCTTCTCAAGCCGCGCGTAGCGGATGCCGAGGCGGTCGAACTCCTTCGCCGTCAACCCCGCGGGATCGTAGAGGACGAGGCCCTTCACCTGCGCCGTCGCCGCGGGGGCGTAGGCCTCCAGTGCGAAGCGGTCGCGCTGCACCCCGCCGTCCGCGAACGTGAACGCCGCGCACATCTCGTACGCCCCCGCCTTCGCCGGCAGCGTGAAGGCGACGGGCACGTCGCGGCGCCCGCCCGCGGGCACCGTCACGACGCCCGTGCGCGTCTCCTTCCCGAGCGCGCAGCTCCACTTCACCTCCTGCGGCACGCGGCGGTCGTTGAGCACGACGAGCGTCTTGCGGACCTCCTCGCCCGGACGGTAGTGGTGCCGCTTGTCGGTGAAGACGTCCGCGCCGCCGATGAACGCGCAGTCCTCCCGGTTCCAGCGCACGAGCGTCTCGCCGACCGACGTGCGGACCCAGTCGGACTCCTCGCCCAGGCCGGTGTCCCAGCCGCCGTCGCCCAGGTAGTCCGGCACGACGCCCGGGTTCTTGAGTCCCTCCCAGCGCCGCGGATTCTCCCGCCGCGCCGTCCTGGACACCTGCCGGTGGAACGCCTCCTGGTCCCACGGCAGCATCGCCGTGATCCCCCAGGCGCGGTGGCTGCGCCAGTTGTCGTCCATGTACGCCGCCTGCACGCCCTGGTAGTTGTTCGTCAGCGCGCGGAGCGGCTGGCTGAGCGTGCTCCAGAAGAACGGCTCGCCCTTCGCCCAGAGCCGCTCCTCGTGGTCCAGCGCCCGTACGGTCTCCGGCGTGTCGCCCTCGTACGCCGCGTCCCCGCGCAGCGCCGCCGCGAACTCGCTCGCCCACAGGCTCTGGTAGCCCGCCTTGCGCCAGATGAAGAGCGGACCCCGGTAGCTCGACCAGCTCGAGATGTGCGGCATGCCCCACTCGACGAAGAAGAGCGGCTTCACGCCCTCCGCGCTCCAGTGCGCCAGCCAGTCGCTGCGCTCCTGCACGGGCGCCCAGTTCAGATAGATGTTGACGGTGTGGAAGTCGTCCAGGTTGCCGGACTCGTGATGGTAGACGGGACGCGTCGGATCGAGCGCCCGCGCGATCGCCGCGGCGATCTGCGCCTGGTCGCGGTTGCGGAACTTCCGCTCGCCCGGCGTCCGCGGGTCGTAGACGCCGTCGATGCGCAGCGGGTTCATGTCGCCCACGTACCCCGTCGCGTTGTGGCTCATCGCGTAGCTGACCACGCTCGGATGGTTCCGCGCGCGGCGGACGCACCACTTCGCCAGTTCGCGGTAGCGCGCGGCGGTCGCGGGGTCGTCGAGCTTCATGCCGAAGTCGCGGATGTGCGGCAGCGAAAAGGAGAAAAGCAGGCCCGTCTCGTCGCACGCGTCCAGCAGCGCGTCCATGTACCCGACCGTGCCCGGCGAGAAGTCGTAGTTGCCCGCGATGACGAAGTTGAAGCCCTCCGCCTTCACGCGCCGGCACATCCTCAGGCACGTCTCCCGGCAGGTCAGCCCCGCGCCGCCGTTCATGTTCCGGTTGTAGAGCGCGCGCAGGTGGATCGGCGTGCCGTTGAGCAGGAGGTCGCGTCCCGCGCACCGCACGTCGCGGAAGCCGAACCGGAACGGCAGGCATTCGTCGAGGCGCGCCCCGGATGCGTCCAGCAGCGCGAGCCGGCACGTGTAGAGGTTCCCGGGCGCATGGACGTCCCAGAGCCTCGGCGCGGGGAACGGACACGTGAACGAGAGCGTCCCGTCCACGGCCTTCAGCGCACCGCTCCGGCATTCGCGGCCCCCCACCTGCGCGACCAGCGTGTACGCGCCGTCCGCCAGGTTCTCGCACTCCGCCACGAACGTGATGTTCGACGCCGCCGTGTCGCAGCGCACCGTCGCGTCCGCGATCCGCGCCCCCGCCGGCAGCACGTCGAGGTAGACGTCGCCCGTCACGCCGGGGAACTTGACCGACGACTTGCGCTTCGCCGCGCGGTCGGGCGCGTTGAAGTCCAGCGTCTCGGGATTCAGCGGATGGCACGTCACGTGCAGCGCGAGGGACTGCTTCGCCCCGGGCTTGACGAACGGCGTGATGTCCGCCTCGCCGCCCGGGAAGACGACGGACGCCGCCTCGCGGCCGTCCACGTACACGACCGCCCGCGTCGCGAGGCCGGTGAACGTCACGCGCACGCGTTTCCCCGCGGCGGACTCCGGCATCGTGAAATCGCGGCGGTACCAGACGTCCTCCGCGAGGTTCGCCTTCACCCCGTGGTCCTCGAACCAGGGCGACAGCCACGTCTCCTGGTCGCCCGGATGGGACGTCAGGACGGACGGCACCTTGCCCCAGCCCCAGTTGTCCCGCGCGCCCGGCACCGCGCCCGCGGTGTCGTTCGTGAGCGCGGGCCGCAGCCCCCACAGGCCGTTCAGGCACCAGCGCGTCCGCGCCGCGGTGGACTCCTTCCACGCGCCGTCCAGGCTCCACGGGTCCGCCGGCGCCCCCTCCGGCAGCGGCGCGTTGCACGGCTCCTTCGCCCGGTTCCGCTTCACCTCGAGCACGAGCGGACCGTACTCGGCCACGCCCTCCGTGCCGAAGTTGTGCTGCGCGAACGTGAGCTTCACGGCGCCTTCGGGAATCGGGAAGTCGCGCACGCAGTCGGTCCACTCCGTCGTCCCGTGGAAGCCGAAGACGTTCGGCCAGCCGCCGACCATCTTCCCGTCCGCGCGGTGGAAGGACATCGGGATGCGGCCGTCCATCCACCCCTCCTTCCCGCGGACGAGCCCCGTCGTCTTCATGCGCGTCCGCAGCGTGAGCACGCCCCACTCGGGCCGGAGCGGGACGTTGTAGGACACCCCCTTCCCGGGGCCGAACGAGAAGGACTTCCGGACGTTCAGGATTTCCTGCGCGCCGCAGGCGAGAAGGGAGATGAAGGAGACGAGGACGAAGGAATTGACTTTCATGGGGAAATTATAGCAAAACAGAGAACCCGGGTCCCACAAGGGAACCCGGGTTCGATGCGTCCAGTCAACAGGTTGGCCGGCTTGTCGGTCGACCGGCTGCACGGTTAACCTGTCAACCGGCTACCGCAAGAGGATCGTCGTGCCGCGCGAGAAGACGTCCACCTCGGCCGCTTCGCTGAGCGCCACCGTGCCGTCCGCGTACATCGCGACGACGTCGTAGTGGAAGGTGCCGGACTTCGCCGGGACGACCTCGCACCAGGACTCCGTCGCGCCCGGGATGGGCTCGCCGTTCCGACGCCACTGGTAGGAGACCGCGCCCTTCGCGAAGGCCGCGAGGTGGAACGGCGCCGAACCGACGGCGACCGACTTGTCCTCGGGCTGCAGCATGAATGCGCCCGGCGTCGGGACCAGCTCCATCTCGCGGACAAGCACGTAGAGGTTCTTCACGCGGAACGAACGCGCGTTGTGGACGTGCGTCCAGTCGGTGTTGCCGCCGGCGTTGTTGCCGACGCCGAGGCCGGGCTCCTGCGCGCTGTCCGGTCCGTTCGACGAGCCGAAGCTGTTGAACGCCCAGACCGTCTTCCGCTGGTCCGTCGCATGCACCTGCATCGAGCCGTAGCCGACGCGCCTCGCGTCCGCGTTCGCGGTGTCGCCGAAGTCGAAGACGTTGCCGCTCGGGTCGGCGCCCGGGACGCCCTTCTGGTTGGGCTCGCTGTAGTTGCCCGGCCAGAACTCGAGGTTGCCGCGCGCGAAGTCGCCCGCAGTGACGTTCGGCGCCGTGCCGGAGGAGCCGACGCGCACGTGGAGGTTCTGGACGTACTGCTGCCAGAAGATGCCGCGCTCGACGGTCGGCACGCCGATCTTCGAGAGGTCCGCCGTGAAGGCGTCCATCGACGTCCACGCCCAGCTCTTCACGCCGTTCGTCGTCTCGAGCTCGAGGCAGTAGGCGACGCGGTCGAAGACCACGCCCGCGCGGAAGCGGCTCTCGTCCTGGCGATAGTTCGCGCCGCGGGCCGAAATCGCCGCGGAGTCCGGAATCTGCAGCTCGTTCACGAGCGTGTACCCGGCGGCCTCGTCCACCGCCGCCACGACCGCGGCCAGCTCGGCGCGCGGCGTCGTGAACGCGCGCGTCGTCGCCTTGCCCGTCAGGGGATCGGTGAAGGACACGGAGTGGGAGGTGTCCGCGGCCAGCGGCGCGGCGAACGCGAGCAGCACGTCGCGCGGCTCCGTCGGGGAGACCTTCGCGGAGACGACCGCGCCGGCCGTGCACGTGAAGTTCGCCGCCGCGGCCTGCGCGTCGGTGACCGGCTCGTCGAAGGTCGCGCACACCACGGCGCGGTCCGACGCGCCGCCGATCGCGCGGCGGAAGGAGGCGGCCGTCCGGACGGTCTCGTCCGCGACGTTCCAGCGCGCGAAGACGTAGAGCCTGCGCGAGGTGTAGTTCGCCGCCGTCCACGTGTGCGTCCAGTCCTTGTTCGAGCCGGCGTTCGAGCCGATGCCCACGCAGAGGCCGTTCGCATCCTGGCTGTTGAAGTTGTTCAGCGCCCAGAGCGTCTGCTTCGCGCCGTGGTCGTGCACCTGCATGCAGCCGTAGGCGCCGCCCGTGCCGGGCGTGTCGTCGTAGTCGAAGTCGGACCCGCTGCCGCCGAGGCCGAGCTTGACGCCGGCCGAGTAGTTGTAGCGGCAGAACTCGATGTTGCCCGTCGCGACGCCCCTGCGGGACGGCACGGAGGCGACGTTGGACTCGACGTCGAGGTTCTCCACCGTGCGCCAGTTCACGAAGTTGTGCGGGATGGAGATGCCGTCCAGCCTGTTCGTAAAGGCGTCCATCGCCGTCCACACCCAGGTCGTGTTGCCGGACTTGTCGACGAGCTCGAGCATGTAGGCGAGGCGCGCCGGGGCGGACCCGCGGTAGGCGTGCTGCAGCTTCGCCGCGTTGTTCACGACGTGGCAGGCCGTGTTGGACGCGGCGTCGTTGAACTTCGGCTTCGCGGGCAGGTCCACCGTGTAGACGTGCTCGAACCCGGCGGCGTCCGCCACGCGCTCCGTGACCGCGGCCGGGGCCGGGCACGCGACCGCGTCCGCGGCGGGACGCACGAAGACGAGCAGGCGGCGGGAGAGGTAGTTCGGCGCGTTGTCCGCGAACGTCCAGTCCTGGTTCCACGCGTTGGCGGCGTCGTTGCCGATGCCCACGCACGGCGCGCTGCCGTCCACGCCCCAGTGGTTGATCGCGAACAGGGTCTGCTTCGCGCCGTGGTTGTGCACCTGGAAGCAGCCGTAGCCCGCGCTGTCGCTGGAGCGGGTGTCGCCGAAGTCGTACCAGCCCGCGTTCGCGTTGGGAATGTTGACCGCGTTCGCCTGCATGTAGTCGCTGCGCCACATCTCGATGTTGCCGGTGGCGATGCCCGTCCCCTGCGTGATGCCCGAGACGTTGCTCTTCACCTCCATGTCCTCGACCGTCTGCTGCGAGTAGGCGCCGGCCATGATCGGAATGCCGGTGCGGTCGACGGCGGCGACGTGCGGCGCGAAGGCCGTCCACACGTACTGCGTCGTGTAGTCGCCGCGGACGAGCTCGAAGTAGTAGCCGACGCGGTCGAACGAGCCGGTGAAGAACTTCGCGTCGTTCACGTCGTACATCCTGTCCGCGCCCTTCGCCTGCCAGTCGCCCTTCACGGGCACCGCAAGGTCGTAGACGAGCTTGAAGCCTTTGAGCGAGTCGCCGAGGCGCTCCGCGACGGCGGGGACGACGTAGTCCGCGACGGCGAGCGTCACCGGCGCCGGCATCTTCGTGCCGCGCATCGTGTCGATGCAGACGCCGGAGACCGTCACCTCGAGGCCCTCGGCCGCGACGGGCGCGTCGAAGGAGAGGCGGACGACCTTCGCGTCCGTCGGCAGGATCTCGGCGGCCGCGGGGACGGAGCCGTCGCTCAGCGCGAAGCAGGGCGCGAGCTTCTGGGCCGGATCGGGCACGCGGTCGAATGCGACGAGCATCTGGCGGCCGCTCGGCGCGAGGCGCGCGGAGACCGGCGTCACGACCGGCTCGGCCGCCACGTCGGGCATCGCCCACACCTCGAGGCGGCGCACCTCGTACGAGGCCGAGTTCGCGCTGAACGTCCAGTCGGAACCGCGCGTGCCGATCGTGCCGTTCGCGACGCCCGCGAGCGGGCAGTTGCCGATGCCGAGGTCCTGCTGCGACGTGCCGTTGCCGCCCCAGCGGCCGTAGGAGAGGAGCGTCGTCCTGTTCAGGTAGTCGTGCACCTGCATCGAGCCGTAGTTGCTGCCCTTGCCGCAGTAGTCGTCGAAGTCGTACGCGCTGTCGTTGCGGCCCGGCAGGCCCAGGCCCGCGCCCTGCGTGTAGGTGTAGGGCCAGAACTCGATGTTGCCCTCGGCGATGTCGCCGGACGGCACGACGTTCGACCAGACCTTCAGGTTCGTCACCTTCTGCTGGAAGAATGCCTGGGCCGCGCGCGTCGGCAGGCCGATCTTGCCCGCATCGTCCGTGAAGGCATCCATCGACACCCAGACGTACTGCAGGTTCTCGTTCTCGCGGCGCAGCTCCAGGTAGTACGCGACGCGCCTGAACGGCTGCGTCCGCAGGTGGTTGTCCACCGCGTAGCGGACCGCGTTCACGGCATAGTCGACGTTGTTGGCCGCGATGTCGAGCGCGTAGACCTGCTCGTACTGCGCGAGCTCCCCGGCGGGCACGTTGTTTTCGACGCCGCGCGGGATGGACACGAAGAATTCGCGGACCGTCTCCGGCATCGCCGCCGTCTTCGCCTCGTCCTGCACGCCCCGGACGGTCAGCGTGTACGCGCGGCCGGTCGGCAGCGCCGCGCCAAACGTCACCGTCGCCGTGCGCTTGTCGGCCGCGAGGGCGACGGACGCGATTGTGCCGCCGGTGACGGACCAGTTCGCGACGTCCGTCGCGGAGGCTGCGTCAAGCAGCGTGTTGAAGACGAGCTTGCACGTCCTGCGCGTGTCCGCGTCGATCGTCGCGGAGAGGATGCCGGGCGTGTTGTCCACCTCGACGTCCATCGGCGTCGGCCAGATCTCCTGGATCGCGTCGAACCAGCCCTGCGCCATCTTCTCGTAGCCGACCTCGCCCGGGTGCAGCTGGTCGGCCATGTCGGAAAGCGGCACGTAGGACGGGATGTCCCAGAAGCGGACCTTCTGGCCCTTCTTCTGGTGGCTCAGCACGCGGTCGCGGACGAACGGGTTGAAGTACGTCTGGATCGTCGCGTAGGCGCCGGCCGAACGCTCGAGGAGCGGCGAGACGATGATGATCGCGCCCGGATGCGCGACGGCGACGCGGTCGATGAGCTGGTCCAGCACGTCGATCTTCGTCTTGAACGTGTTGCCGTCGCCGAGGTCGTTCGTGCCGATGAGCATCAGCACGACGTGCGGATTCAGAATGCCGGCGGACCACCTGAGGATGTTCTCGTAGATGCCCTTGTCGGGATGCGAGATCCACCAGCCGCTGTGGCCCTCGTGCTGCGGGTCGGCCATGTCGCCGGAGTCCGCCGTCGTCGAGCCGACGAAGTCCACGCTGTAGTGCGCGGCCGTCAGCTTCTCCCAGAGCTTCCGGCGGTAGCCGCCGCGGTACGCCGCCTTGTCGCCCATCACGCCCTGCGTGATGGAGTCGCCGAGCGGCATGATGCGGATCGTCTGCGTCTTGAAGTCCGCGGGCCAGGCGACCGTGAGCGTCGTCGTGCGCCCGAACGTCCGCGTGCCGTCGGCGAAGAGCGCCACGGCCTGGACGGTGTGCGCGCCCTCGGAGAGGGACGGCAGGCGGAGCACCGCGCCGTTCTGGCCGGCGACGACCGCGCCGTCGACGATCCAGCAGTAGCCCGTCGCGCCGGGCGCCGAGGCGACCAGCTCGGCCACCACGCCGACGTCGACCGTCGCGTCCGCGGGCTCGCGGTCGAACGCCGCGCCCGTGGAGGCCGACGCCGGACGCACGAACACGTAGAAGCGGCGAGTCTTGAAGCTGTCCGCGTTCGAGTGGTGCGTCCAGTCCGGATTGACGCCGTTCCAGGTCTGCTCCGTGTCCGAGCCGATGCCGAGCGCGGGCGTGCCGTTCAGGCAGTTGATCGCCAGCACCGTGCGGCGGTTCAGGTAGTCGTGCACCTGCAGGCAGCCGTGGCCCGCGGCCAGGCCGCCGTTGTTCGGCGTGTCGCCGAAGTCGAAGACGCCGTCGCTCGCGCCGGGGACGCCCTTGTTGTTGCCCTGGACGTAGTCGCTCGGCCAGATCTCGATGTTGCCCTTCGCGAAGGTGCCGGCGACCGCGCGGGCCGTCGCGCCCTCACGGCCGTCCGCGCCCGAGCAGACCGTCAGGTTGTCCACGTACTGCTGGAAGACGTTGCCGCGCAGCACGGTCGGCAGGCCGAGCTTGCCCGCGTCGTCCGTGAAGGCGTCCATGGACGCCCACACCCACTGCGTCTCGCCCTCGTTGTCCTCGAGCTCGAGGTAGTACGCGACGCGGTCGAACGGCGCCACGCCGAAGCGGGACTCGTCCACCTCGTAGTCCGCGCCGTTGGCGGTGATGGAGACGCCGCCCGCCCCGAACGCGAGCGCGTTGACGAGCGCGTAGCCCGGCAGCTCGGGAATGTTCTCGGCCGTCAGGTGCGGCGCGGCCACGGACGCGGCCGGCGTCGTGAACGCCTTGCTGAACGCCACGTCGCCGCTCGCGCGCCGGACGCCGCCCTTCAGCGTGTACTGCGTGCCCGCCGCGAGCGGACGCGTCAGCGTGACGATGTACTCGCGCGGATCGAACGGCGAGCGGGCGACCTCCTTGACCACCGCGCCCGTGCGCACCGTCTGGATCTCGTAGACCGCGCCGTCGAAGTCGGCCGGCGGCTCGGCCGCGAACGCGACGCAGAGCTTCGTGCCGTCGCAGGACGCCGTCACGCGGCGGAGGGCCGGCGCCGCGGAGACGGCGGGCGACTCCTCGGCGAACTGTACGAACACGTGGAGCCGGCGGCTCGTGTACTGCGCGCCCGTGTTCGTCAGGGTCCAGTCCGTCTTCGTCGCGGAGGAGTTGCCGATGCCGACGTCGAGCGTGCCCGCGTTCAGGTGGCCGACCGCCCAGCACGTCTGCTTCGCGCCCCAGTTGTGCACCTGCATGCAGCCGTGGGAGCCGCTGGAGGAGGGCGTGTCGTCGAAGTCGTACTGGCTGTTGTCCGCGCCCGGGAGGCCGAGCTTGTTGGTGCCGCTGTAGTCCATCGGGAAGAACTCGATGTTGCCCGTCTCGCAGCCCGTCACCTCGGTCACGGCCGGCACGTTGGAGCGCACGTCGAGATTGGAGACGCGCTGCTGCACGACCGTGTTCGTCGGCAGCGAGTAGAGATTCAGGTTGTCCGTGACCGCGTTGAACGCCGTCCAGCACCAGTTCGTCGTCCCGTCGGCCTTGACGAGCTCGAGGTAGTAGGCCACGCGCGCCGGCTTCGCGCCCTGGAACGCGGCGCGGTTGTCGACCTTGTGGTAGGACGCGTAGCTGGCCGGGGTCCTCGCCGCGCAGTCCGAGGCGGGCAGGTCGAGCGTGTAGAGGTGGCTGAAGTTCGCGGCGTCGGGCACGTTCGCCGCGACCTCGGCCGGGGGCGGGGCGGCGGGCAGGACCGGCGCGCCGGGACGCACGAACACCCACAGGCGGCGGCTCGTGTACTCGCCCGCCGTGTAGTGGAACGTCCAGTCGGGGTTCACGCCGTTGCCCGACTTGTACGTGTCGTTGCCGATGCCGAGGCAGCTCGCGTTCGAGTTGTTCTTGCCGAAGTTGTTGAACGCGAAGAGCGTCTGCTTGTTGGTGACGCTGTGCACCTGCATGCAGCCGTAGTTGCCGCTGTCGGATATCGAGTCGCCGAAGTCGTACGAGTCGGTCGCGCCCGGGATGCCGAGCGCGTTGGATCCGCTGTAGTTCATGTGCCAGAACTCGACGAAGCCGCCGTCCATCCCCTTCCCGTTCACGATGCCGGAGACGTTGGACTTCACGTCCATGTTCTTCACCCACAGCTGCTTGACGGCGCGGTCGGCCGAGATCGGCACGCCGAACTTCCGCACGTCGGGCGAGAAGGCGTCCATCGACACCCACACCCACTTGTGCCCGTCGTTGCCGCGCAGCTCGAGGAAGTACGCGACGCGGTCGACGTTCCGCGGATAGTCCTCGCGCTTCACCGTGTAGGGCACGGCGGTGCCGCCCTCAGCCGTGAGCCAGTTGACGTGCGCCGCGGGGATGTCCACCTGGTAGAGGACGTCGTAGCCCGCCGTGAGGGACGCGTCGCCGACGAGGTCCGCGACCTCCGCCGGCACGCCGGCGACCGCCGGCGCAACCGTCACGGGCGCCGCCATCGGGAGAAGCGCGGAGGAGGCCTCGCGCACGCCGGAAACCGTCACCTCGACGTCCGCGCCGTCCGCGACGTAGTCGACGAAGACGACGGAGTAGTCGGTCTCGGACCGCGTGGCCTTCGTGACGCGGCCGCCCTTCAGCGCGAAGCACGCCGCGAGCGAGCCGTCCGCGACGGGCATCGAGAACCGGACCGTGAGGCGGCTGTTCGCGCCGTCGCGCGTGACGGAGACCAGGGCCGGGGCCGTCGTCGCGGGGGCCGGGAGCGCGTACACCTGCAGGTGGCGCAGCGTGTAGGAGCCGGAGTTGCACATCTGCGTCCAGTCGGTCGCCGAGCTCTTCTGCGTGCACTTGCCGATGCCGATGTCGGAATTGTCCGTGGCGCCCGCCCAGCGGTTGAAGGCGAAGACGCAGCCGTCGCCCCCGAGGGCCGTGTCGTGCACCTGCATCGAGCCGTAGTAGGAGCCCGCGCCGTTCGGCGTGTCGTCGTGGTCGTAGAGGTTCGCGTCCGCGCCCGCGAGGCCGCGCTTGTTGGCCTGGCCGTAGCTGTCGGGCCAGAACTCGATATTGCCCTGCGGGATCGTCCCGCCCGTGCGGATGCCCGCGACGTTGGACTCGATGAAGAGGTTCGCGACGTCCTTCTGGAACGTCCAGGCCACCGGCACGCCGATCTTCGCGGCATCGTCCGTGAAGGCGTCCATGGACACCCAGACGTATTCGATGTCGCCGCCGGACTTCTGGAGCTCGAGGTAGTAGCCGACGCGCGAGAACGCGCCGATCTTCGCGTGGTTGTCGGCCTTGTAGTCCGGCAGGTTGTACTGGTACTTCACGCCGGCCGCGGGGATGTCGAGGTCGTAGACGAGCTCATAGCCCGCGCGCGCCGCGGCGGAGACGTTGTTCTCGGCGCCCGCCGCGCGCGACAGCATGAAGGACTGCGCCGCGAGGTCGCAGGTCGCCGTGGCGGACTCGGCCGCCGCGAGCCCCGTGGCGGCGATCGTCACCGTCTTGCCGAAGTCCGCGGGGGTGAAGGCGAATTCAACCCCCTTGCCACCGTTGACGGACTGCACGGTCCAGGACGCCGTCGCGCCCGTGACCGTCCAGGTCGCCGCGTCCGCGAGCTGCGCCGCGTCCATCGGCTGGTTGAAGAAGAGCGTGATCTTCGTGCCCGCGCCCGAGGCCGCGACCTTCCGGTCGACGAGCGCGGGCGTGTTGACGCCGCCGACCGCCGTCGGGTCGGGGTAGAGCTCCCGCAGCTTCGCGTACCACGCGTCCGCCATCATCGCGTAGCCCGTGTCCTTCGGGTGGAGTCCGTCCGTGTGGAGGCCGTCGTCCGTCACCGCGCTGCACATGTCGAGGAAGTAGGCGTCCTGCCCCTTCGTCCGCTGCTCCGCCACGATGCCCTCGATGAAGGGATTGTAGGCGCGCTCGATCCACGCGCGCTTCTGGTCGTTGGCGTCGCTGCCGATGCGGCGCAGGAGCGTCGTCACGACGATCTTCGCGGACGGCTGGCACGCGTGGATGCGGTCCAGCAGGCGCACGAGGCGGTTCGTCGCCTCCGCGCAGAACGTCGTCTCGCCGTCGCCCGTGTCGTTCGTGCCGAGATGGAGGAGGATCACGTGCGGGTCGCGGATCTGCCCGAACCAGGCGTTGATGTTCTCGTACACGCCGTTGGAGGAGCCGGAGAGACGCCAGCCGCCGTGGCCCTCGTGGTCCACGTCGCCGAGCGAACCGTCCTTGCGCGGATTGTTCGTCTGCGTGCCGACGAAGTCGACGTTGTAGTTCCCGTTCACCAGCAGCTGCCAGAGTGGCGCGCGGTAGCCGCCGCCGGACTCGGAGCAGGAGCCGTAGGTGATCGAGTCGCCGAGCGGCATGACGCGGAGGACCGGATTCGCCAGGCGGTCGGCGAACGCGGACAACGAACACACGGCCGTGAAGACGGCCACGAGGGCTTTGATGAGTTTCATGGCACCATCTTATCACAAGTTGTCCAGTGCGGGCAATTGCGAGATGTGCCGAAACCGCAAATTTACAACCGTAAAGTCCCGTTCGGGAAGTCGCGTGCGTTCGCGGCCTTCCGCCGGCCGTCGGACCGGTCGCGCGAATCCACGCGTCGGCCTAGTGCCGCACGCCGACGGCGTAGGCGCCCTCGAAGGCGAGCTTCTCGCCCACGGTCACGCGCACCTTCGCCCAGTTGCGCGCGCCGGGCACGAGGTTCGGCGCCTCGGCGAACGCCGCGCGGGCGACGACCTCCTCGGCAATGGCCTTCGCGTAGTGGACGTGCGCGTCGACGACGGCCGCCCAGGGCTTCTCGAACCCGCTCGCGAAGGCCCGGTTCATCGCGAGCGTCCAGCCCGCGAGCACGAGGCCGGAATAGGAGGCGCCCGCGAAGAGCGTCCCCTTGTCGTTCGCATTCGTCCCGAGCGGGATGCGCACCTCGACCGCGTCCGCGTCCGCGGACAGCACCTCGAGCCCCATCGCCCGCGCGAGCGGAATCTTCTCCTGGATGAACGCGTTCGCTTCCGTGGCCGTCATAGCAGACCCCTTTCCTCCATCTCGTCCTCCTCGAGGCCGAGATAATGTCCGAATTCATGCAGGTACGTCACGCGCACCTCCTCCTCGAAGGTCGCGGGATCCTCCGCGCAGTAGTCCCAGAGCTCGGCGAGGAAGAAGGTGATGCATGGCGACTCGAGGCAGTCGGGATCGACGGGGTCCGCCAGCGACGGCCCGCTGAAGAGGCCCATCGAGTCCTCCGCGACGCCGTCCTCGAGCCAGTGCTCGGCGATCTCCCACTCGCAGAACACCGGCACGCCCTCGGCCAGCTTCCGCAGGTCCTCCGGCAGCTCCGCGCGCGTCTTCCGCACCACGGCGTCAACCCGGCTCTCCAGGTCGCGGACCAGCTTCTCTAGGCGCATCGGTTCAGTCTCCGAGTTCGGCCTCGAGGGCCGCGATCATCCTGCCGACGCGCGTCTTCACCTGGCTCACCTGGTTGCGCGGCACGCCAAACGCCCGCGCGACGTCGTCGATGTCCCGCTCCTCGAGCACGTAGGCGCGGTAGATCTCCCTGTTCTGCTTCGACAGCAGCGTCTTCGTGAGCGCGTGCTCGACCGCGGCCCGGTGGCGCGCCGCCGCCCATTCGAGGTCCAGCGCGGCTGTCACCGACTCCCCGGAGTCGACGAGGTCCGCCTCGTCGAGGGGCACTGTCCGCCCGCCGCCGCGGGCCTGCTCCTTCCGGAACGCCGCGTAGAGCTCGTTGCGGATCATCGTCGCCAGGTAGGCGCGGAAGTTCCCGACGCCGTCGCGCACCTGGAAGCGGTTGCCGCGGAAGAGCGCGACGAGCCGCGCCAGCACCTCCTGCACGACGTCGTCCGCCTGGGACGGGTCGCCGTGGCCGCGCGCGAAGTCGCGCATCGCCGGCACGTAGAGGTCGGCGAAGCGCATCCAGTTCGCCTCGTCCTCGCCCGTCACCTGGGCGGCGAGCTTCACCAGCAGCGTGGCGGACGTCTCGGGGAAGGCGCTCATTTCACGCGCTGCTCCAACAGAGAGGACAGGCGCCGGACCTCGCGTTCGGCGGCCTGTCGCCGTCCATGCTCGTACACGGCGAGAAGCACCGCCAGCAGCAGCGCGCCCATGGTCGCGAGCAGGACGCAGCCGATGAGCCAGTGCGGGAAGCGGATGCGCAGCGTCACCTCGTTCGTCTTGTTCTCGGCCGTGACCACGCGCAGCGGGTTCGCGCGTTCGCGCCAGGGCGGACAGCGCCGCGCCGCGGGGTCGTCCGCGAGGAGCTCCGGCAGGATCCGCCCCCATTTCGCGTCGAACGGGGCGAGCAGGTCCGCGAGCTTCGCGCCCGGCGTGTACCAGACCTGCGTGAGCAGGCGCAGCAGCATGACGCCGACGGAGTAGTAGTCGGAGGCCGGGCTCTCGTCCGCGCCGCGGGCGAGCTCGGGCGCGAGGTAGAACGGCTTGCCCATGACCGGCTTGCCGTCCCGCACGAGCGTCGTCATCGTCTGCTCGAGCTCGGCGCGCAGGTCGCGCGGCAGGATCTTCGACACGCCGAAGTCCGTCAGCACGGCGCGGCCGTCGGACCCGATCAGCACGTTCTCGAGCGTCAGGTCGCGGTGGACGATCCCCTGCCCGTGGATGTAGGCGAGCCCCTCGCGCAGGTCCTCGTACCAGTTCGCGACCTGGTCCTCGTCGGCCTCGCCGGACGCCATCGCGTCCTTCAGCGAGCAGGGCCGTCCCTGGGGGTCCAGCACGAGGTCCATCACATAGAAGGCGATCCCGGTCGCCGCGTCGACGTCCATGTCGTAGACGCGCACGACGCGCGGATGCGAAAGCCGCGCGAGCAGACGCCCCTCGACGCGGAAGCGCTTCGCCAGAAACTCCACGTCGCCGTGGTCGAGGGTGAACGCCTTCAGGGCGAACCGCGACCCAAGACGCTCGTTCTCGACTTCGTACACCTCGGCCATGCCGCCCTTCCCGAGCGGCTTGACGACGCGGAACGGTCCGATCCGCGCCCCCGGCGCGAATGCCGGAGTCCCATGGGAGCTCTCTGCCATGGGGCATATTCTACCACAACGATCCTACCCGCGCGTCGCGACGGACCACAGGTGCTGCAGGAAGAAGCACCTGCCCTGCGGTTCGCGGTCGCCGCCGAGCAGCGGCCGGACGAACGTGGCGGCCTGGAGCGCGACGACGACGAACACGACCAGCCACGCGCCCATGCCGACCGGCGTCCCGAGGATCTTCCGTTCGCACGCGCCCAGCAACGGGCGCTGCAGGGAGAACACCGCGACGCCGGCCAGCGCGCAGCTGAACCAGACGAAAAAGACGAGCGACTCCGTCGAGACGGCGAAGAGCCAGAGCACCGGCGCGAGCGCGGCCATCACGCAGCCCAGCGTCGCCGTGCAGGTCAGGCCGAACGCGGCCAGGCGCAGCGGCGCGAGGCGGCAGCCGCTCATGCACGCGAAGACGTACAGCGTCGGGAAGCAGAGGGCAAAGGCGAAGAGCACGATGCCCGGGAGCTTGAGCGCGTCCCATGCCGCCACCGTTCCGTCCACGAACGACCCCAGGGCCGCGCCGAAGAGCGCGCACCCGCCGGCCGTCACGCCGGCCAGGAACAGCAGTACGGGCGCCACGCGGTCCATCCGGCAGGCATAATCGAGGAACCCGCCCGGTTCGCGGAGGACCTCGCCAATGCCGCAGCGCGTGACCTCCTCCGCGGGACGCGAAGGCGCGACCTCCGACGCGGCGACATCGGGGCGGGACGGGACATGGGGCGGGACGGTGGTCATGGCAAGGCTCCTTTATGTACGAGATGGGGGATGATCTGCTTGAATAGCGATTCGAGGAAGTTCCCCTTCAGGGCGTCCGCGCGCAGGAACTCGACGGCGATGTTGGGGCTCCCGACGAGCGGACGCAGCATCCAGCCGCCCTGGCACCCGACGACCGCGAACGCGGCCAGCCAGAGCGCGAGCATGAGGCCCAGCCGGCAGCTCGCCGGCACGCGAAGGCGCAGCGCGCGGACGAGGCTCGCGACCCCCGCGACGCCGGCGGCGCCCAGCACGCAGATGTGCACGCCGAGCAGACAGGCGTGCGCGAAGCGCATCTCGTCGGGCGTCCCCGCGTCCGGCGCGCCCGAGAAGACGAGGAACAGCACGACAGGGGCGACCGCGACGAGAATCGCGCCGGCGACGCCCATCGCGGTGAAGACCGCGTCGAGCACCTCGCCGTAGCGCAGCCCCGCGCCCGCCAGCAGCCCCGCCATCCAGCAGAACACCGACACGACGCACGTCGTGCCGAGGAAGACGAGCGGCAGCTTCGCGGCCCCGTAGGCCGCCATGAGCGGAGACCGCCATGCCGCCAGCACCGCGCCGTAGACCGCCGTCGCCAGCGCGACGGCGAAGGTGAGCCGCGCGATCCGCACGAAAAGCTCCCAGTTCTCCCGTTTCATCGCACGGGAAAATGCGCGCGCGGCGTCCCGATGACACCGCGCGAGGGAAAAAAGATGAAAAATCCGCTAGCAGATCCGGTCGCCCCAGAGGGGCATGAGCGCCCTGCCGCCGGCCTCCTCCACGTCCCGCACCCGGGCCAGGCCCTCCTTGAAGGTGAAGCGCCAGCGGTCGCGGGCGTGGCCGAACTCCTGCAGGTGGCCGATGACCGTGAGCTTCGGCGCGAACTTCCGCACGCCGAGCGAGGGCTTCATGCCGCAGTACGGATGCACGAGCCAGAGGTCGGGCTCCGGCGCGGGATTGAGCTTGTCGATGTTCTGCGAGTCACCGGTGTGGTAGAGGCGGAAGTCGCCGATCTCGATCTCGAAGGGCATCGTGTAGTCGATCAGGTAGGCGTTGTGGTCCGAGACCGTCGCCTTGACCTTCACGTCGCCGAAGACGAACTCCTTCGGCCCGCGCGTGAAGCCGCCGGGGTGTTTTCCCCGGTAGTGCGCGCCGTAATTGTCGACGAAGTTGTTCACCACGGTCTTGCCCTCGTGTCCGTTCATCGCGTCGTAGAACGGGCGCGTGTAGTGGTCGCCGTGGTTGTGCGTGATGAGCGCGAAGTCCAGCAGCGGCGCGAACCGCGGTCCCTGCCGATGGCAGAGGTCGATCGAGAAGAGCCTCTCGGCCGTCTTCACGACGAAGCCCATGTTGTAGACATACCAGACCGCCGGACGCGCGCCCGGGGCCACGGTCGTCGCCTGCACCTCGGCGAACACCTTGTCGAACGCGCGGTCGTAGCGCGCCAGCCCCGGCAGACGGGCCTGCACGGCGTCGCGTTCGGAGACGGGCATGTCCGGCCCCGCGTCGCGGAATGCGGAATAGTCCTGCGGCGTAACGGCGTCGATCTCCTTCTGGATGGCGTCGAGGTCGCGCGCCCCCGCTTCACCAGCCCCCGCTCTCACACCGTCCATCCCCGCCGTCGCAACACCCGACACCATACCCGCGCCACCCGGCACCGTCGCCGTCACCTCGCCTTGAAGCGCCGTCGCCGCGGTTGCGACCAGCCCCGCCCCGATGAACTCCCTACGCGTCATGCAGCCACTCCTTTAAAATCTTAAATCGTCGGACTCATTGAATTGTCGCACACAGGCCCATTCTAGAGGAATCCCCCACCTCGGTCAAGTCCGCCGTTCCGAAGCGAAATCCCGCATCATCCGCCCACCCTTCCGACTTCACTCTGCCCCGTTCCGAGGCGAAATCCGACGACGTCCTGCCATCCTGCATCCCGGGTTGCGCGCCGGCCTCCGGCGCGCGGACCGGACTCGTTTCGGACCGTTCCGAGGCGAAATCGCACGTCCACGCCCGCCGCCGTCCCGTCCGGCGCCCTCACGCCGCCTTTCCGTTCCGCGCCCGAAGCCCCGCCGCCCCCGCGAGCCAGT